>JAQUJJ010000316.1 GCA_028681035.1 Candidatus Cloacimonadota bacterium | reverse complement strand
TATAACCATTTCGAAGGATGTCAATGTGAAGATTGCTATAGGTTCCTGCATTGGTATAGCTTGTTACAACATTACCACTGTTATCTAAAAAGTTATAATCCGTACCAAATACCCATGAACTATGGCTTGCGCCAAAGAGCGTGCTTGCACTCCACAAGTCACTTAAAGTGTAAGCATCTCCTTTGTAGGTATTGGTTATATCTGAAAGGGTGTAATTTACTGTTTCTGGGGCAATCATCCAGATATGTGTTCCACCCATACTTAATGATGGTGTTGCGCTTGTGCCTACAGCGATATCCCACCCAGCATCTCTAAAGGTGCTCAATTGTTGAAGTTGTGTGGTTGTTTTTCCACTAACATCCGAAGTGGCATTATCTAAGTCTAAGCCAATGCCAACAGTGGCTTGTCCGCTCGTTTGGGTGTTCCAAAAGCTACTAGAGATAGTTCCACTCGCTTTGTATCCAACCAGTCCACCGATATAATTATCTCCACTTACAAAACCTGAGGCATAGGCATTGGTGATAGTTCCTCCTTCATTGCCACCAGCCAGTCCGCCGACAGCAATATGTCCAGTCACACTATTTGTGGCATAAACATCGAAGATAGCTCCTAAGTTGACTCCAACCAGTCCTCCTACCCCCACAATTCCACTTACAGAACCTGAGGCATACGCATGGGAGATAGTTCCTTTGTTGAGTCCAACCAGTCCACCAATATAACCCTCATGCGAATCTTTTCCTGTCACAGAACCTGAGACATACGCATTGGTGATAGAACCATAGTTTATTCCAACTAGACCACCGACACTACGATTTCCAGAGATAGTAACATTAGTAAGCCCAAGGTTTTGGATAGCGCCACTTGAGGAAAGTATCCCAACAAATCCAAGGTTACTGTTATACGCTTGTTGTGTATTGAGTCCACTGAGGACATGTCCATCACCATCAAAGGTTCCAGACAACACGGGGATATACCAACCAGCACTAAGGGCTATATCTTGCACAAGTCTAAAATTATAACCGCCTTCATAGATAAAGGCTAACATATCTTTTAGATTTTGCATGGTAGAGAGTGTGTAATAGCCAGTGCTTAGAGGTAGTTCAATAGTCAGTGTTTTGCCTTGATTCAACCACTTAGCAAACTGAGTACCATAGATACCTCTTTGAGTTACCACTCCAGCAGCACCATTGATAGTGGTTGCATCTATATTGTAAAAACTGTTGGTGATAGTTTCATGGTTGACGCCAACCAGTCCACCGATATCCGCACTCTCGCTTCCTATTCCACTGATATCCGCATTGGTGACATACGCATTGGTGATAGTTCCATAGTTATCGCCAGTCAGTCCGCCAACATAACTTTTTCCACTCACAGAACCTGAAACATACGCATTGGTGATAGCTCCATCGTTTTCTCCAACCAATCCACCAACATATCTCTCTCCAGTGATAGCAACATGGGTAAGCCCAAGATTTTGAATCGTGGAGCCACTTCTTGTACACCCAAACAATCCAACATAACTAGTATCTGGACGATTAATCGTTAAAGCATCTATCGTATGTCCAAGCCCATCAAAACTTCCTAAAAATTTGCTAGAAGGAGTTCCAATAGGCAACCATCCTTCACCGCTGTTTGTATACCCTGCAGTTGAGCTTCCTATGTCATTGGATAGATTGAAGTAGTAGTTGTGTGTTAAGATATTGTTGTTGTTGATGTTTTGCAGTTGTGTCCAGTTGGTGATGGTGTAGGGGTTTGCAGTGGTTCCAAATCCACCCGCGAAAAGTGTTTCGGAACTTGTGACGATATCTTGGGTTCGTGTTACATTTTTGAGATAGGGTAAACCACCTAAGACATAGCCTGCAACTGTTGAACCATCAACAAATGACCAGATGGTTGTAAGCCAACCAGTGTAAGTCGATGATTTCATCATCTCTTCAGTGGTTTTGCCCGCACCTCGTGCTGAATTTGGTTGTCCAGAGGTTTGAGTGTCCCAGTAGCTGTTAGTGACAGCGCCTCCGCCAGAAAATGCACCCACAAGTCCACCGGCAGAAGTTGCTCCCGTTACAAGCCCTGTAGCGTAGCTATTTGTGATCGGTGATGACTGTAAAAGTTCACCCACAAGTCCACCGACCATACCTACTCCCTCTACACTTCCTGTGGCGTAACTATTTGTGATCGATGATGTTGTGTAAGCCGCTCCCAAAAGCCCACCGACTTGATTGCCACTACCTATTACATTCGCCGTAGCGTAACTACTTGTGATAGTGGAAGAACTATTCGTCATTCCCACAAGCCCACCGACCATACCTTTTCCCGTTACACTGCCAGTAGCATAAGCATTGGTAATGGTGGTTACGTAGGTGTTTCCCGCCAATCCACCGGTTCCATTCTGTCCTGTTATATTGGCATTGACAATGCCAATATTGCGTATTGTAGCGCCATTTGTTAAACCAAATAATCCAACTAGGTCCATAGTTGGGCGGTTGATATACAAATCTGCGATGGTATGCCCTAAGCCATCAAAGGTTCCTTTAAATTGATTTGCTTGAGTTCCAATCGGCACAAACCCTGCACCGCCATTTGCCGTAGCGCTTGCTAGGGCTGTGTAGCCTGCTGTTGCGCTGTTGATGTTGTTTGAGAGGGTGTAGTATTTGCTCAAAAGGGTGTGGTCACTTGCATAGTTGATGTTTTGCAGTTGTGTCCAGTTGGTGATGGTGTAGGGGTTTGCTGATGTTCCATAGCCACTATTAAAGAGCGTTGCTGTTGGTTTAAAAAATGTTTTTAGGACTGGAAGGGCGATGATATCTGTTGTATAACCCTCGATAGTATCTCCCGAAGTTCCCCAAAAAGTATCACTCCAATTTGCTTTTGCAAGGCTGATAATCTCACTTTTTGTTTTTCCCAAATTAGCCTTATCTACCATCGTAGTAGCTGTATTGGCTTCATTATTGTAGTAAGAGCGTGTGACAGTGCCGACATTGTATCCCACTCAACCACCCACATAACTAGTGCTTCCAGTCACTGTTCCTGAGGCATAGGAGTTTTCTATAGTTGAGCTATTCCTTCCTACCAATCCACCTGCAG
>JAQUJJ010000315.1 GCA_028681035.1 Candidatus Cloacimonadota bacterium | reverse complement strand
GGAGCACCTGCAACTACAAGCAGCATGGTACTTCCTGCTGGCATCCATATCGTCAATATTCCCAAAGGCAGCACTGTTTCAGTGATACAGCTTGCTGGAGGTGCCACTGGTGTATGCTCTGTGATTACTCCGGCTTGATGGTGGTACAATGTGTGGATCTCAAATGTTTGAGGATGAATATGTCCATGTACTTTCCAATCCAACACACCATAAGGAGTACAATTATGTGGATGGTCAGTTGGTTGGTTATTCAGTATACATGGACGAAAGCATGCATATCAAGTTATTTGAGGTCCACTACATTATTCAGAATGATTTAGTTCGGCAACGAAGTATTAAACGCATATCTGATAATGTGCAGATGATAACCTATTTCAACTATTACATGGATATGCCAGTTTCGCAGAACTCAATATTGCTATAATGGAGAATAATATGAAACGTCTACTCTTCGCCGTGTTTGTGCTATCTTTACTGACCGGATGTGCCAATCCCAAGATGCGCACGATTGAAAATGAAGGAGTTCTGGCGACGAGAGCCACTCCATTACCGGCAACTCTTGTTGTAGAATGGGCGGCATTCACTCCAGAGCAGCAATCTATTATATCAGGATTCAAGTTATACGATCAGGATAAGAAAGAACTCTTTACAGTATCTCCAGATAAAACCACTGAATCTATGAGCACTGCATATGTACCGGGGGATAAGTGCAGGGCCTATTATCTGAAATCCTATATGATGAAGAATGCAGAAATGGAATTTTCAGACAATAGTAATGTAGTTGTGTGGTGTCCTCCTTCTGTTCCATTGAATGCTCCTGTAATGCTGAATATCACTCCTACTTTGCCATAAAAATACATCAATAAATATATAGCATTTTTGATTTGGAAAATGATATGTGCCTGTATATATTGATATGACATCACATTTTAATGCAGTGATTTTTCTTGCGTAAATGTGCATTTTTAACTATATTCAGCAGTTGCAGGGGAGGGAAGCACACTTAGCAAGTCCTGAACCTCCTTGTTGGGTGTCTCCCCTGCTTTTTATCGGAATGAGGTTCAGAACATAAAAACATGGAGTGAGGTTCAGGCATGAGGTTCAACAAGAAGAAAGGAGTATGTTTGGCATGCGTGTTGGCAATGCTGCCCATGATTGGATGCAGCACAAAACGCACAGAATATTATCCAATCAAGAAATCCACCGTAGATGATTTTGGAAATATCGTGAATCATACAGTGGGTGCCACAAGTGATTCATTCGTGGCACGCGAAACATCGCTACACGCCTTGTATCAGAATCGTGATACGGTTCAGGCTAAGATGTATAAAGAGTCTGGATTGAAAATCACATATGCAAAGACTGAAATCAACGGTGCTGTCGTATTCCTTCCTGAGTTGAATTTCAAAGAAGCTCCTCGTTTCCAACAAGATCTGCCTACCCGTGTAGCTGAACATCCCGGTTGGGGCTTTGCCAATAACTTTGTGAATAAGGGTATTGGCCTTGGATTTGGATGGATCATTGGAGATACCATCAAATACGGGTACGATAAAGTAAAAGGTGATCATACCTATAATGGGCCATATGCTCCTGTGGCCAGCAATAATCAAAATTATGCTACCGGTAACGGTGCTCTGATTCAACCATATGAGGTTCGTCCTGAAGTTGTATCACCTGAAATTGTTCGGCCTGAAGTCATACAGGTTCCCAAGGGATCTGAGGTTTCAGGAGCAGTGGAAGAACCCGCTGGTAGTGTGGTTGAGGATGTGGCAGAGGCTGTTACTGGTGTAAATTGAACATATAACACACCAGTACGGAGATTCTAAAATGTGTGAGATCAAAGATCTAGTGATTCTAGTAGTTGATGGGGATGACATTGAGGCACAGAAGACTTGTGATTCGTTGGAATCCATTGGAGTACAGCGATTGTTGTGTGTAAAAACATACGAGGATGCTGTCGCCACATTAACCAATAATCCGGACATTGATATTGTTCTTGCTGATTTTAGTCTCCGTGAAGGTGGGACATGCTGTAGTCCCCTACTCTGCTCGTTTCTACAGAAAGAGCGTCCCAGTGTGTTGATCATTTTGACCTCGAAAGAATATACCTGTTCTATCGTAATGGAAAGTTGGAAAATTGGAGCAGCAGATATTCTGCATATATCCAGAGAAAACGAGATCCAGAATCTGATGGAAAAATGGCTTGTTCTTGCTCAGGCACGAAATGATTTAAGGGAGATCTGGAGTGGAAAAAATATGGAGACGGGCAAGTAGGGGGCATAGTAATCCCATGGCGATGGACCACAATGACCGTGAGTTTGTTGAACGCCGCATAAATGACATAGATAGGAGAAGGGATTCCAATCTTGCATCAAAGTTGGATGCATTGGAAAAACTCTTTAACTTGACAGCGGCTACCAAGGCTGAGGCTATCCGAATTGTCGTAGATCGTTTACAAGATGACAACAAAGGATGCATGGCACGTTGTGTCACACAGGTGCGTTCTTTTAATGAAGCCTTAACCGCGTTGAGCACACGTATCAGTACCAATTATGCGTTAATTTCTGACCTCGAACATGAGGTGGAAAAATTAAAAGAAGGAGCACAAACTGAACGTAGTTCGATTGCAAACGATGAGGCTCTCATAGCGGCCATTACAGACAGATTGGATGCTGTAGATCTATGGCGTAGTGGATTCTTTATCAAGAACTTTGTCGTTGGTGTCAGTTCATCATTTGCAGTCATGCAATTGATTCTTTGGGGGTTGATGTGGTTGCTTGATTTTGCTGGCAAATTTATACCAATCATAGGCACTGGATCAGGAACTCCCTGATCCATTTTTATTTTAGGAGGATATAATATGTCAAAGAAGAGCAGTGAGCGGCGGACATTTCAGGAGACATACTTTTGGGTATTTGTTGGATGCATCATACTGACGATTGTTTTGGATCACTACAATATTTCAGTAAAAGAATCCACTGAGTATGCTACAGGGATTATTAAAAAAACAGTGGAGAATGTGAATCAACTGATCCTATGGGCATTCCCAACACTTCTGACCGTAAAGAAGGCATACAACGAGTGGCTTGATC
>JAQUJJ010000314.1 GCA_028681035.1 Candidatus Cloacimonadota bacterium | reverse complement strand
ACTCATGGAATAATCTGACACCATTTTTGTCCAACTTAGGAGTTCCCAACCGAAGTCCATCCAACTCATCAACGGCCGACCATTCGTAAGCAAAGTTAACAAGATCGATCCATGTTTGTGCGGCTTGAAGAAGATCGACTTGAACTGGGCGGGAAGCGGAATAATACACCCTCCCATTACCCACACATTTATTAATAATTACGTCTTCAAACTTCTCAACCCTACTTTTCAGAGCATCCAAGTTTTCATCGGTTTCACTGCAACGATTTGTTCCTATGATAGATTCTGCTCTATAAAAATTACCATCTTTAATAATGATCGCACCTCTTTTATTAAACTCAAACGCTTTAAAAAGAGCATACTGATGCACCTTATCCCACCATACTTCTTTTTTATTTTCCGGTATAATCGGCGATAAATCATATCGCACCAATGAGTTTACATCGTACTCATTTCCCCTAAACTTTGTAATGCCTAAAAACCTGTCGTCTTTCACATCGGCAGATGCCTCTTTTGCGTCATCATAAGTAAGAAATGTTCGGCGAGCCATCGTGTCATATGTAAACGGAACTTCAAGGGGCATAACTATCTCGGGCCTCGTTTCTGCTTGATCCCAAGGTGGTCTCCATATACCCTTTGGCCTTACAAAATTTTTAGCAAAAGATAACTCTTCTGATTCACTTTCCGCACACAGAAAACTACCACAGGCGATTATTAAAAGCATAAAAATTCTGATTTTCATCTTATTTTCCTCGTAAGCTTTGAAGTATTTGTATCGTATAGTCCGTCAGATCCGCATTAGTCACATCCCCATGAGGAGAGACCATAGCATCAAGTTGCTCAACATCACCACCGGCAAAAGCGAATACCAACGGAACCTTTGAAGACTCAATATCCGGTTCTCCATGCCAGGCTTTATACACCTCTTTTTCCCAGTTCCAACCAATATACCGGGAACCACCGCTGGATTTACCGAATATCAATATAACATCTCCACTCCGCGATGACGACAGTTCTGCAATACGATTCTGAATGCTCCACTCTGAAGGCAGAGATGATAAAACATCGGACTCAGGCATGTTTTGATGGTTTATTGTAATACAACGGTAACCTGCATTCCAATTATTGACATCACGATATATAACAGCTGCAAATCGCTCATAAAAAGGATTTTGCACGATTCTGTTTACCACCGCAAAATGTGAGGCCACCACAAAATTGGAATTACAGTTAAGCGATGTCGGCGAATCCCATGGCAGATTCATATCCGGCCTCAGGTATATATGCGCCATACCGCCATTCGGCGAGTAGACTGCCTTCGCCTGCCAAATTTTATTAACCTCCTCCTCACCATCACTACCATATCCCCATGTGTCGTAACCCAACGTCTCTTTAAGTACTGGACCAATGTCATCATCGATCCCATCAGCATCTTGAAGCGCCACAACTTGCTGGTCATAGGACGCGCGGGTTCCGTCCGCAGCCTGCGCGACATCGCTCATGCCGTGATCAGAGACAAATACAAAGAGCGTGGAGGTATCATAACCGCGCAGCTTCATGGTTTTGTAGACGGGCCAGAAGAGTGTATCGACCATTGCCCAGAAATACTCTTTACCTACCTGAACTCCTTCACCATGGGTAGTGGTGTCAACTCCGGGCAGATAGCAGGTCATAATGTCAGGCATCATCTTTTCGTGCGCCAACACTCCGCTCATGACACCGTTGACCGCTGTCAGATCGCGAACCGCAGCATCAACCGAGTTGTGCGTTGAGACTAATTTGCCCAACCCAACATCTTTGAGCACCGTATGAACCGGTGAAGGAGAGGTGAACGAAAGTGCCTGATTGCCCGCAAGCAAAAGCGCGGGGAAACCGCCTTTGGCTTTTTTCGCGCCCCTTTGCACCATATTTATCGCAACGAGACTCTCGAGCCCCAGACCATTCGCCTGCTCATACAGTGTCGGGGTTGTTTGGTAAAAACCATCGTCCAGAAATCCAAAGGCACCAAAAGCAAACGTATCTATCATGTCAGTCAGGCTGCGCCAGTCCCCGGTGCCGTTTTCCCAAGCGGCTCCTAACGAATAATCCAGCTCCGCGTTATTTTTGCAATTAATTGCACCGCCGGCAGACAGTATCGGACGCTGCCCAATCATATCACGCGGGAAAAACGGTAAGCCTGTCACGCCATGGTCCTTGGGTGGCGTGCCGGTAAAGACGCTAGCCCAGTTGCACCATGTCACGGTCGGCAGAAAATTGCGGGCCTCGGTCTTGTTGGGGCGTCCTAATGAAAGGCAGTTTTTGTATCCAGTGCCAACAATCTCGTCAAATGCGGTCGGAAGCTCAACTTCATCTGTGATCTTATCCAGCAGATCTTTCAAGTCCTGTGTGCCGCTGAGACCGTTAACCCAATTCCATGACTCTGTTTCCGCCGTAAGGTTGTTTTTAATCCACACCCCTTTCTCCTGCAACTTCACGCCTGAGCTGAGCTTATCAATGCCAGCCTTAAATGCGTCATGCCGAAGCCCATCCACCGCAATAATCATCACCCGTAGATCCGTCACCCCAATATGCTCTTTCCACAAAAACTTCTGCCACCAGTTTGCTTGACCGCCCTGATAAACTTGAACTGTTCTCCGCCCATCGACTGCTTTTTTCCCAATTTTCATTTTGAGGGTTACCATACCGTCCTCAACCTCTTCGACTACAACTCCTGTTATATTAGGATCAGGTGTTGCATCCTTTACAAACGACTCAATGAAAACCTCCGCCGAAACATCATCTCCGGCTTTTATCCCGGTGGACTTAACATCCACCGTTGCTTCCAGACCACGTGCGCGTTTTGACTGGCAGCAAAGAGCATAATCTAGCCGGGTGGTATGTTTGCCAACTCTAGTCTCAACATAATGGATAACCTTTCGCGGAAGAGTTGTAATATCCAGCGAATCACCAAGACCCTCCCTTACCTTTGAATGGAGATCATCTTCAACAACCTGCATAATAGGCTGGCTGCCGCAAGAGTGCGCAAGCTTGTTCTTTAATTTGTCAGCGGCCACATCCCCCAGGAAACATTTGGTCACAGCCAACGTGTCGTTCTTCAACG
>JAQUJJ010000105.1 GCA_028681035.1 Candidatus Cloacimonadota bacterium | reverse complement strand
GGAAGATGCTATGGATAGAGGAAAATGCCATAGAGAAGTATAAAGAGCTTGTAACTACGAATGCCCGGCTTGAACTGCTCAAAGAAATCGCCTTTGAGAACAAATCTGAACTGCTGTTATGGATTCCACCCTCAAAGCCGTATTATGAACCACAAGGTGTTTTCAAAGAAGCTCATAACTTCTCCAAAATACTGGTGTTTTCTGCTTGGGAGATGGTTCCCCGAATGATTGCATCCCTCGTCTCTTATGAGGCAGAACGAAGATCGGTTGGCAGGCTTGTTGCCTTGAATAAAGACAAGAAGAACACGACATATTTTGCTCCTAATAGCAAGCGCTTCCCCGTTGCCAGATTACGCTTTAATATTGAAAATGACACACCGCAAACGATGAGTCTATTCTGTCTGCTTTATCCATCTCAAACATTATCTGATATTTACAATCCCATCAGTACCATTAACCAAGGGCAAAAGCTAAATGAGATAGAATCTGAACTACAGGATATCATCGAGGACAAGCTTAGCAGATTGGCTGTTTATCAGACCAACCCCAATAGAGTGGATGAAAGATGGTATTACCTGGCTCCCATGCTCTTAGATGATGCTGACTACACAAAGGGATGGCTTGCTTATGGCAGAGAACTTATCTCAGCCAGTTTAGATGAAGATGAGCAAAAAAGCCAAAAAGGCTTCGATTTACATCTTGAAAAATTAAAGGAGTACTGCTTGAATCCTGATGCTGCTGGGCTGGGACAGTTTCCGGAAGACTTGTCGCAGGTCTTATGCAAAATGGCTCTGGCATCCCCTGCTGTCTGTGCCTATCGTGCCTACGGTCATAACTCAGTGTATGCCTCGCAATTTGCCAAGGCTATGATCAATCTCTTTAACAAGACTGAAGCGACTGCAATAATTGAGCTATGCTATGTCAAAACAAGTGATGCAGTACATTGGATGAATGTTCTGCAATACTGCAGAGATGGAAATCTCCAGGCGATGCTGGATGAGTACATTCACATGCTAACGGAGTCTAATGGCTTGATAGATAGTGACAATCGGTGCAGAATAACTCATACTTTGATGATGAATGCCATGAAGTCGCACTCCGCAAGTTACACAGTAGATACGTATCGCACTTTTAAGAATAGCATTCTAAAAAGCAAGGAAAAGGGGATATCGCTACGGTCTCACTTTGCTGTGGGATTCTATAAAGGTGAAGGTGAAAGCAGTAAGATAGTAAATCGGAAAGATAGCATCCGAAATTCATTCAACTCCCCCTTCAGGCCTTTTGTGTTGGCTACAACTTCTATTGGACAAGAGGGACTTGATTTTCATTATTACTGTCGAAAAATTATGCACTGGAATCTACCCTCAAACCCTGTCGATCTCGAACAAAGAGAAGGTCGAATTGACCGATTCAAGTGCCTGGCAATCAGACAGAGTATTGCAGCAAAGTATTCCGCTATGTCCACATATGAAAACGACATCTGGACGGAGATGTTTGATAGGGCAAAGCTGGAGTATAACCCTGAATATCCCGAATTAGTGCCTTTCTGGTGTTTGCCTGACACAAATGGTATCAAGATAGAACGCATAGTTCCCTCCTACCCGCTGAGTAAGGATATTGGGAACTATGAAAGGCTAATCAAGATACTATCTCTGTACAGATTAACTTTGGGTCATGCAAGGCAGGAAGAGTTGCTTGAGCATATCTTCAAGAACTGTGAGAATAGCAAGGAGCTAAAAGAGTTTTTCATCAATTTGAGCCCCTACTTTAGAGATTTATCCAAATAAAACTCACTGACAAACTCATGCAACCAAAAGTTGAATAAGCTTGAATAATGAAAGCTTAGAAGTTTCTACAAGTGCAGATATTACAAATTTAACGCTATCTTCACCTATCCCATTTGTACTCGATCAGTTCCACATAACCGTCATTACCCATAACCGAGTCCAATCCATTGTACTCTTCTGAATGCTTGAAGGTGAGATACTTCACACCCTCGCAGACTTTAGGATCCGGTTTGCGCTTGTGATCATAGTAACTTTTTGGGGCAAGAACTAACTGTCTATACGGTTCGTTTAGTTTCCAGTTAGAGCCAAGTCTTTCCTGAAACAAACCATTAATTCTTGCTGCATTTTTTACCAATTCCTCAGCGTAAGTACGTACTTGTTGTGCTGCACTGTTTGCAGGTCCGCTTCCATTAGTATACTTGGTTTCAATAATATACAAGTTTCTGTTGTCATCGTAAGCAACAAGGTCAACCCTCTTTTTTTCAATAATGACTTCCCCTAAGGGGATTTCATATCCACAAGTGATAATCGCTGTTTTGTTTTGTTCAACCAATCGCAATATTGATTTTGATGTGAATAGTTCCCATGCCATGTGTTGTTCTTTTCTACTAACATCAGGCTCTTTGAAGCGATCGTAATTAAATAGGTACAGTGGTTTCGTACGGGTTATCATGTTAACTCCTTTTTGGCGTATTTATTGAAGATGATTTAAAGGTATTTTCGTTTGTGTAATCAAAGAAAACAGCAAATGAATAGTAGCGATTACAGTTGTCATGCAAAACCAAGTCTCACTGTGTCTATTCTACTATTAGGAAGCTGGGCAATGGAGAACCCAGTTGCCTTACAAGCATCTGACCAAGATATACTACCTAAATAATGGTTCTGTAATCCAATAATCCATGCTGGTTCACAATGTGGCAAGCTATCTTCAAAGACTTTGTCAGTGATAGGGTCCATTCCATCCTCTGTCAATAGAATAAGCGCATATTCTTTATTCCCTGCTTTCTCCTTCAGCACTTCAAGATTGCGAATAATCTGGTTTCGTTGAGGGAACCAACTGGTGGCGGGAGAAATAGGCTCTGTTCTCTTGCCTTCGATGCCGAGTAGAAAGTCATCGGTTTCGAGCAAGCAATCCATCTCTGTAAAGCCTTCGAATGCCCACCATTTCTTTTTTGAATCTTCAACTCCAAATCGTTCCAATTCCTTTAATGCATCTTGGGTTGAGTAATCCTGAAGTTCCCTTCCATGCATACCCAACAACTGTTCTCGGCTTATCTGAGTTTCTTCACGGTAAGTCTTTTTTCCTTTATTCGGCCAACTAAGCTCATGGGGGTTTTCGATCAACCACTTAACAAATGATTTCGAGGGTGGTATTGAGTATTCGAAACATCTCTCTAGCGGAATTTCTCCAAGTATCTTATCCCTGAAATTCCTTACTTCAAGGTAATAAGGTGTTATCTTACAGACTTTTTGTGCTAAAGATGTAGAGTATTTCTTGTTTTTGGGCATTGCGAGCAGTAGTTTGGGTAGCCATGTATCGCCTGTTCTGTCCTCAGAGTAGAGTTGCCTAAAAAATGGCCTGACTCTGGTAATTGAGCTATTGTAAAGACCTTTCATTGTTTGATTCATGATTCCTCCTTCGAACCAGTCTTAGTATCTTTGAATATTTCATTAAATTCAGCACTGAAATTCGCTTTTAACCATGCACAATTATAAGCCATTTCAGTCAAGGTCATTGCGTGATACTTCGGAAATGCAATTCTACCATAGTTCTTTAGCAAGCTTACAACATGGTTTATTGTAGGTTCGATGATACCATTTTCCAGTGCCTTCGCAGCAAAGGTCTCGAAGATGAGTTTTAAATCCTTGGGCTTTCCGTGTATCAGCACTCTCTTAAAGTGTTTGGCTTCCTCATCGTTGTATCCTGCTATCTGCTGCAGCAGGGCTATTGTCTGTTCATGATAGATCAGCATTCCATAGGTCTCTGCTAAAATGTCTTTTAGAATGGGATGTGGATATGCTTGCTTATCCCTACGCCGATTTAAGTAGTCATTGATGCGTTTATCCGGTTTGGGGGCGTTAAACACAATAAACGCCATCAATTCATTGAAACAGCAGGGCATAAACTTCTGCAATGCTTGCCTGGTGCCACTGACATCGAGATGGAAAACGCCCTCTGTGTCACCTTTTGTTATCATAGCGTAGGTGATGGCATCATTGAGTGGAATTTTGGCGGGGTCTATAGACAGTCCCTGGTTCTCTTTGATCTGAGCTAAACAGTTCTGCATATCCAGAAGAGCATTCTGCTCAAATATGTTTAAGATTGGATAACCAAGCTCCTCCAAAGCCTGCAAATCAAATTGGCAGTTTGGCATTGCCTGATTGCGGAGTACAATCGGCAAGGGGGCACTTTTCGGTATAATTGCGAAGACGGCTGGCATATACCCAAGATGCTCAAATATTCCCTCTAAGTCCGCTGTAATGCTTACTGCTGCGGAGTACAGATAGTCTTCCAAAGCAAAACAAGAGAAATCTATGGATTGCATTATCGCAGTAAAAACTGACTTTGAATGCCGGGGCATTATCTCAGTTAACCATTCGATTTTATCGCCAGATACCCCCAAGACCTCAGCCACCGCACTAAACAGACCTTTTGTAGAGTAGCGACTATAGGTGCCGACAGCTACAATCTGATGATCACTCAAGCTGTTTTGAACTGTTTCGACAAGCTCTGCCAGTGAACCTATGGGAATGTGTATATTGATTTGATTCTTAGCTTTATAAGATATGTAAGAGCATCCACAGACCCCGTTGAGCTGCTCTTTGTTGATCATATCCGAGACACCCTTATTCATCTGCAAAGGTAGCTCAGACAGGAGATCAAGCTCAATACGCTCAGCAATTGCGAGCGTATTTGAGATAGCCTCGGCTGGATGGCAGATGAGTTTTTTCATCTCGTGGGAAGATTTGAAATAGTATTCATTACAGGCAAATCTCTTACTCTCTGCAGATTTGAAGTCAATTCCTCTGCGTATGCAGTTCAGTGCATCGATTGCTTCTGATTGACGTTTATCCAGATAATGGCAGTCGTTGGTCAGCACCACCGGAGTCTTCGTTTGATACGCCAGATTCAGCAGCAGTTTCATGGCAACAGTTTCCTGGGGCAATCCATGGTTCTGAAATTCCAGATAGTATCTGTCACCAAAGACGGATTTATACCAGTCGATCACCTTTAGGGCATCATCCTGCTTGTCCTCAAGCAGAAGTGTCCCCAATTCCCCCACCACGCTGAATGAGAGACAAATCAAGCCCTTAGACTGAGCCGCCAACTGACTTTTACAGATCTTTGGATCTGCGCTGTCATGCTCATAGGCAAGACTGATCAATCTGGAGAGATTGTGGAACCCGTCCAGATTTTGGGCTATGAGAATCAACGAAAATGCTCTACCATCGCTGAGATCATTCAAAACACTAATCTCCAGCCCGATGATGGGTTTAATCCCAAAATCCCTGCAAGTCTGGCTAAATCGTTCTGCTCCACCAATTGAATTTCTGTCTGTGATTGCGACGGCAGGCATCTTCAGTCCCTTGGCTTTTTTGACCAGACTCTCGATCTGACAGGCTCCATCGAGCCAACTATATTCTGAATGAACATGTAAATGAACAAATGACATTTTATCCTCCTAAAACCCTATACTCTTTCTATGGCTATTTCCTGCCCAAGGCTGCTCGAGATTGGCATACTTAATGATGTCAGCCATCGCAAGACGTTTATGCTCACCAGAGCGAGTAATGGCCTCGCTACAAGCATTATTCACAACAAGAGCTATCTGTCCCCCCGTGAAGCAGTAGGTCTGCGCCAGATAGTTTGTGTCAAGCTCCGCTGCACCAGGGATGTCTTTATGAAGATGCAGCATCCAGAGTTTGTGTCTCCCTTCGTAATCCGGAGCGCTGAACTTTAGCTTCAGATGGAACCTGCGGAAGTAAGCTTCATCCATATTTCCGTCCAGATTTGTCGTTAGTATCATTATTCCTGGAAAGCTCTCCATCGCTTCCAGGATGATATTCTGGATTGAATTGTCTGTTCTGGAGGCGTGGCTGTTTCTTTCGCTTCTGTTGTGAATAAGCTGATCGGCTTCATTGATGAGAAACACTGGTGGATTATCCAATTCGACAGACATCTTATGCATCAAAGCAAAGGCATTCTTCACCAGCTTTTCAGATTCGCTATAGTAACTATTACGTAACTTTGCACAGTCTATTGCGACTAATGGCTTATCCAGAGCATTGGCGAGAGCTCCTGCGGCATAAGTCTTGCCTGTACCCGGTTCTCCATAGAATAATGCAATCAATCCCTTGTGGTTGTTTGTGTGTATTCCCATTCCCCAACTGGCAAGGTCCTGGCAATCCGCTTGTTTGTAGCGTAGAGTCAAAGATATCAGCAGCGCCTTATCCTGCTTGGGGAGAATCAGATCGTCTATTGATTGCTCCACCTTAACAAATTGCAGGGCGTTATTCTGAGAAAGGAAGGAACTCAGCAGAGGGCTTTTCACCGCCTTTATTTCCCCACACAGCTGTAGCATCAGTTCTTCCGGAATCATTAACTCACTGCGATTCATGTAGGACTTTGTATCTTGCACTTGCAATAGGTTTTGCCCGATAAGTTTGGAATCTGGCAGTAAATATCTGGAAATGTTCTTTAGCTCAGAGTTATTATTGCAGATGATCTCCAGCAATTCATTTTCTGTCATGCCATTGTCCTGGGTTGCCTGAGTGTAAAGAACCAGTAGCATGATGGATAGTTCTATCTTATCAAGCTGATGTTCACGAATAAGATCGGCAATAACCAGTTCAGTTCGAGCTGTACCAAGCTTTTCCAACAAGGGCTCAAGGCATAAGAAGAAAGTATTCGGCTGGATAGTTCTTGATCTTCTCCGATGGCTTCCTTCAATTTCACCAAAGCAACTGAAGATAGTGTTCATGCATTGTTTCAAATCACTGATGAAATCCGCATCGGACTGCCAGTCATCTGCAATAAGTCTGCCAATCTCATCGGGAATACTCCTGCCAAGTATCTTCATTATCAATACGTTGCTCAATACATATTCGCCCGCCAGCAGTATTATCGGATTGATATGATAGTCGCTCCTGATGGTTTCATCGAAGGATATGATCTGGCGGTCGAGAAGGCTTTCGATGTATGCCAGGCAGGTATTGGTATCATAGACATTCATCTTTAGCTCACTACATAAAGCATTCCAGGGCATACTTGTACCCATTCGCTCTATGTGCTTTTTCCATAGTATGGCGATGCATAGTACATCCAACTTGCTAAGCTGATATTCAATAAATTCCGGATGCAAAATCAAAGGGGAAATCTCTTTGCTCAATTTTCGCTGGGCTCCCAGGGTGGGAGTTATCGGGCTTGGTAAAGTGGTTTTTCTTCCCTGCTTGCCTATCTCTTGGCTAAAATCCAGAAATGACTCTGGATCATTCATCATCATCACTTGATGCAGAATGTTGACCGGGCAGATCAATTCATTTTTCATCATCTTATCCCCTATAAGAGCAATTAATTAGAGTTCTTCCACTGCTGTTAATCTGTTCAAAGCATATTGCCTCTGATACTGAGTTTGTCCTGCTCTGATCATCGTCATGATATGATTGAACAATTCTTTTTCGTTAGGCTCAACGATCTCGCCAAGGAAATCTGTCATGTCACTATCCGTAAGCTTGCGGTATCTGGAGGCTGTAGTAAAATACTTCAAAACCTCTTGTGTGTCAGGATTGGGATGGCTGCTTATCTTTACTCTCTTTTGCTCAACGATATAGCCATGCAACTCCATGATGATTTTTATCATGTAACCGATAACTTGTTTGAACTGGATAAAGCCGTCTCCATCTTCTGGTTTATCAGGATAAAACGCTTCCAACCTATAAGACATCGCTTCCGCTGCCGGTTTTTCCATCTCTGTGGCAGTTATCATGCGGATGATGTTTTCTCGGGAACAAAGGAAAGCCCACAATCTATTCGCATCAAAGGCATCGCTTTCCAGCAAATTCCGCAGCCTGGGGCTCAGCAAATGTAAGGATATTTGATGCTGATCGTCAAACACGAAAGGTACTCTAGCCTTACCGTACAGCCTAAAACATAGGTCAACCAGCAGATCCAACTCTCCTGATTTCTGTTCACCGTTACAGTCTGCAAACAACTTGGTGGCTCGATAGATTATGCTAAGCGCATCCAGTTTCATTGTCTTAGCCTCCTTTATATTAAATTTGTTAGATATACGTGCCAAATTAGGGCAGTATGCCAAGCGGTCAAGAAGTATTTTCTTAGGCTACAAGAAAAACCTCATGTATATAGATACGTTTTTCAGGATTGGAACTATCACAACTTGGCATTCTCAACGACATAAAACCATGAGCATCGTTTACTTACTACACTCACACCTCAACACCTCGTGATTCCCGGGTGACCCCCTCGTCGCCACGAGGGAATCACGAGGGAAACTCCTCGGCAGCACCAGAGCTTGCAGGAAGGGAAAGCAAGAATTACGGTTACCCCCAGAGCCATATAGAAAATATAGAAAATTCTCCACTATTGGCGGTATTAAGAGACTATGGATTGAGCGCATTATAAAAGGTTTATTTTAATAGCTAAGCTAAAGTCCGCTTTTGCCATTGACAATCTAAGTCATTCTCACAAAGAGTGATTTCAATGAAATCAGGTATAATTCCAATAAAATAGATTAGATAAATTAGCAAAATGTGGTAGGTAGATGATTACAGATTATCAGGCGAAGTACTATGCTTACGAACTCAGCCGCAAAGGCGGTGCCGGTGTGGAAAGAGTAGGTAGAGCGCTGTTTGATGCTTGTGTGGATTTAAACCCCCACCAGATAGAAGCTTCACTCTTCAGCCTTCGCTCGCCCATCTCCAAAGGCGTATTACTCGCCGATGAAGTGGGTCTTGGGAAAACGATCGAAGCCGGGCTTAGCATTTGCCAATACTGGGCAGAGAAAAAGCGCAAAGTCCTCATTATCTGCCCTGCATCACTCCGTAAGCAATGGGCTTTGGAACTGCAAGAAAAGTTCAATTTGCCTGTTATCGTGCTTGATGCCAAGACCTCCAAAGACTTGAATAAGCTAGGGCATGAAAATCCCTTTGATGCCAAACAAGTATGCATAATCTCCATGCACTACGCTGGGCGTATGGCAGAAAATATCAAACTGCTCCCCTGGGATTTAGTGGTAATCGATGAAGCGCACAAACTGCGCAATGCCTATAGACAGAGCAATAAAATCGGGCAGAGAATCCGCTGGGCTACCGATGGCGTGAAAAAGATTCTCATGACTGCCACGCCATTACAGAATTCGCTCACAGAGCTGTATGGTATATCCACTTTGATAGATGAAAACATCTTTGGTGATTTACCTTCCTTCCGAACTCAGTATATGAATACGGGTGGAGATTTAGTCGATTTACGCTCCCGACTACAGACTTTCTGCTGGCGAACTCTGCGAAGCCAAGTCCTGGAGTATGTCAAATTTACTGAACGCAGGTTGATAACTCGTCCCTTTACTCCTACTGAAAAGGAACATGAGCTATATATGGGTGTCTCTGAATTCCTCAAGACAGAGGGCAATTACGCTTTACCCCAGGGGCAAAAACACCTGCTGATTTTACTGGTACGCAAAGTACTGGCATCATCTCCTCATGCCGTAGCAGGTACGCTGGAGATTATCAGAGATCGTCTGATCAGGTTAAAAAACGAGTTTCAAAAGAAGAAATCCGCCCTGGAGCAACTGATTATAGATGACTATATCGATGACGACCTACTGGATGAACTGCTGGAAGACCAGGAAGATTTGGAAACTGAAACTACTGAGGCGACTGAAGACCCTGATAGCAAGGCCATTCAGATAGATATAGAAAAGCTGGAAATAGAGATTAAGACCCTAAACGGATTTATCGATACTGCCCGTAATTTCGGGATTGATTCCAAGTCTGTTGCCCTTCTAACGGCTTTGGACGTTGGTTTCTCTCAAATGCACAAAATGGGAGCTGCGCAAAAAGCAGTTATCTTTACAGAATCACGTAGAACCCAAGCATGGCTAAAGGACTATTTGGAAGCCAATGGTTATGCGGGTGAAGTGCTCACCTTCAATGGTTCCAATAAAGACGATGCCACCGGAAATATTTATACAGACTGGTTAGCAAAGAACAAAGACACAGGCAGATCATCCGGGTCTCGGCAGGTAGATTTGCGTACGGCAATTATTGACCATTTTAGAGACTTTTCCAGCATCCTCATAGCCACCGAAGCCGGAGCAGAGGGCTTGAACCTGCAATTTGCCTCTCTGGTGATCAATTATGACCTGCCTTGGAACCCGCAGCGCATTGAGCAGAGGATAGGACGCTGCCATCGTTATGGGCAGAAACACGATGTGGTGGTGATCAATTTCCTCAACGAACGCAACGAAGCCGACCGCCGTGTTTATGAGATTTTGACGGAGAAATTTCACTTATTTACAGGTGTCTTTGGTGCCTCTGATGATGTGCTTGGTTCTCTGGAATCAGGGGTCGATTTTGAACGTAAGGTGCTAGAAATCTACCAACAATGCCGTACTCACGAAGAGATTGCCCTGGCTTTCAAGAAACTGCAAAAAGAGCTGGATTCTGCGATCCAAACCAGGCTGAAAGAGACTCGTCAGAAGTTGCTGGAGCATTATGATGAGGATGTGCACGAACGGCTCAAAACCAACCATACAGATGCCGTGGAAACCTTAGACCGGATTGGCAAGCTATTCTGGAATCTAAGCACTCACATCCTAAGCGCCAATGCATCCTTTAATGAGCAGAATCATACCTTCAAACTAACGAAGTCACCCTGTAAAGACAGCAAGATAGGCATCTATAAACTAATCACCAAAGATGGCGATAATTTTGGCAATGACTTCCTCTACCGGATGAGCCATCCTCTTGGTGAGTATGTGCTGGAGCAAGGCAGAAAGAAGCAGTGCCCCACATCAGAAGTCGTATTTGACATCACCAATCATCTCACCAGAATCAGCCTGATCGAACAACTCAAGGATAAAGAGGGATGGTTAAAGCTCGATTTACTCTCCGTCAATTCCCTTGATACGGAAGAATACCTGCTCTTTACAGCCATCGATGACAAGGGCAATAACCTTGATCAGGAAACCTGCGAGAAACTCATGTGGTGCCAAGGTGCGATCTCTGGCAAGGCTGTGGATAGCAGCACCATAGAAACTCGTTTGCAGGCAGATGCGGATAGATTCGTAAATGCCACCCTCACCAGGAACCTGGAAGAGAATAATAAGCACTTTGCCGAAGCCCGAGACCAATTGGAAAAATGGGCTGAGGATATGGTCAAGTCCGTCGAACAAGAGCTTGATAACATCAAAAAGCAGATTCAAGAGAAGCAACGTTTATGCAGGCAAAGCACGACAATGCAAGAACAAAAAGACTTGCAGGAAGAGATAGCCAAACTGGAAAAGAAGAAACGCAAAATGCGGGAAAAACTCTTCAATACCGAAGACCAGATCGCAGAGAAACGTGATAAACTGATAGACGCTCTGTCACAACGTCTTAAACAAAAAACCAAGGTAAATACATTATTCACAATACACTGGAAAGTAGTCTGAGGAGAAAGGAATGCCATCAACTGAACAATTACGCACCAAGCTGTTAAATAAACTAAAAGAGCTGTTTCAGCTCAATCAGCCCGATCTGGATTTTGGCTTCTACAGGATTATGCATGCCAAAGCGGATCAGGTGACCACTTTTATTGAGAGCGACCTGTTGCAGGTAATCCAAAAAGCCTTTGGTGCTCAAAAAGACCAAGATATAACCCAATTGAAAACCAAAGCTCGGGAAAAAATAATTTCTGCTCTTGGAGAAGCTGCTCTTGATGAAGCGGGTTCTCCTAACAAGCTATACATTGATACTCCTGCCTGCAATGAGTATCTGGCAGAAATGAGCAGGATATATTCCCTCAAAGAAACCGTATCTTCCGAAGCTGAAGTATATGACCACCTCTATCGCTTCTTTGAACGCTACTGGGATGATGGCGACTTTATCTCCAGACGTTACTACACCAGAGAAACACCCGGCAAGGCAGCACCTTTCTCCATCCCCTACAACGGTGAAGAAGTAAAGCTGCATTGGGCAAATGCCGACCAGTATTATATCAAGACTACAGAGTACTTTAGCAATTTTAGCGTGAACCTTACAGAAGCCCTCAAAACCCTGAAAGACAAAAAGAAAGCCTCTGTAGAAGAGATAGACCTCGATGATAACATCGTTCCTGAGGGCTTGAGACTGCAATTCCGTATCATTGACGCCACCGAAGGAGATCATGCCAACGTTAAAGCCAGTGATGCCACTAAACGCTTTTTCATTATCCACCAGCAAAGCCCAATGGAACTGAACGAGCAGAATGAACTGGTGATAAACTTTGAATACAGACCCACCACAGAAACCAAGAAACAAGATTCCCACAACAAAGACGCTCTGGAACTTATCATCAAGACTCTAAAAGATTTCCAACCACGAAATACACGAAATGACACGAAATCAGACTTACAGGAACCACTTTCGTGTGATTTCGTCCCTTTCGTGGTTAATAGCCCCCTTCCGTGGGATTCCGTGCTTTCAGTAGTTAATAATTACTTGGCTGCACTCTCTACCGTGATCCCTACCGAGAAAGAGAAAGATCGCATCCTGCTGACTAAGTACATAAATCAATACACAGCCCGTAACACCATGGACTATTTTATCCACAAAAACCTCGGTGCCTTCCTGAAACGGGAACTGGATTTCTACATCAAAAACGAAGTAATGCACTTGGACGATATCGAGAATGCCGAAGCTCCCAAGGTAGAAGACTATCTTGCCAAGATCAAGGTGATGCGCAAGATTGGTGGTAAACTGATCGAGTTTATGGCACAATTGGAGGACTTCCAGAAAAAGCTCTGGCTAAAAAAGAAATTCGTGGTGGAGACCAACTATTGCATCACCCTGGATCGGATTCCAGAAGAGCTTTATCCAGAAATAATCACAAGCCAGGCTCAACATGATGAATGGGTAAAACTCTTTACCATAGATGAGATAGAAAGCGATGCTGTGACACCCGCCTATAGTTTGCCCCTCACCTTAAACTTCCTCAAAGCCAATAGTAAACTCGTGTTGGATACCAGTTTCTTTGATG
>JAQUJJ010000313.1 GCA_028681035.1 Candidatus Cloacimonadota bacterium | reverse complement strand
CAATACGATGGATGTCTTCAATACAGCGCTTAACCTTAATGCTATTAGCGGTGAAAGCGCGATCTATCGCAATCGCATGATCACACCCAACTCGGGCAGCGCCAACCAACTGGTGCTCATGCAAAATGTGCAAGGTGCTGTCGATGCCTACATCGACATCTACCAGAACATTATCTATCTCCAAAACCACAGCAGCTATCTCACTGCCATGAACCTGAATAGCATGGCCTATGTGAATTTGCTGCACAATACAATCGTGGCCGAGAACAACTATTTCTTTGATTATGGCTCTGCCCTCAACATCACCAGCAGCAACAACATGCTGATCCAAAACAACGTAATCTCCGCCCCCCATAGAGGTTATGCGCTTACCCTGAATAGTAACACCGATCTTGTGTGGATGGCAAATGCCTACTATGGTGCTGCTCCCTATTTGGGCAAAATCAACGGTACAGATTACCCGCCTTTGGGACTTTATTCCCAGCAGCTTACTGATCCTCTGGCCAGCTTTGCCAATCCCCTGATCGATGATAATGGTTACAACACCAGCTCCTATCTGCGTAATCGTGGGATAGCATCTGATCTGGATACTGATATTGATGGCCAGCTCTGGACCGGCATGCCATCTCTCGGGGCAAACGACATCGCGGATGGCGGGGCTATGTTTACCACCAACCAAAGCATTGGCAATGGCGGAGATTTCCCTGATTTGGCCACTGCTATGGATGCTGTTCAAAGCCGTGGCATTGATGCCGATGTGAGCTTTCTGATGCTAAATGAAAGTGTTCCCGTGCATTACACGATGGGCTATATACCCGGAACACTGGGCGGATATCAGTTCAAACTGACCGCTGCTGAGGGCGCGAATGCAGCTCTCCATCACAATGCTACGGGTACTTCGGACAACTATATCCTGATGCTCAAAAACCTCTATAATACCACCATTGAAGGTCTGCATTTCCACACTCAGAATCCGTCCTTTGGCACTGCTATCGCGCTGGGCTCTTTTAATGATCAGTTATTGATCCGTGACAACAGTTTCGATACGAATGACATCAATCCCACCAGCAATAATGTTAGCGCCATTTATGGATATAGCGTCCAAAACCGCAGTCTGCGTATCGAAGACAACAATATCCAAGGCTTGGCTTATGGCGTCTATCTTTATGGTAATATAAATCCCACGGGCTACGAGATCAAGGGCAACACTATCACAAATGCCCACACCGGACTGTATGTAAATCAATTAGGTGCGATAGATGTCTGGAATAACGAGATTAGTGCTCGGGATAGGGCTCTGCATTTGGAAGGAATCAATACCGCCTACATCAGAGACAATCAAATGGTCACCAGTGGTGGTAACTATGTCCTGTATCACAATAGCAGCGCACTTACCACCGGCAGCCAGGAAATCTACAACAACTATTTACGGGGCCTATCCGCACAGGATGTGATCTATCTCAGCCGCATCCAGGATGCCAAAATCTATCACAATACCATCATCAACGAAAGCAGTCTTGCGACTTCCAGAGGATTGAATAACGCAGCACAAACCTCCGGACTGGATTTCCGCAATAACATAGTAATGGCCAATGGCGGAACTGCCGCCCGTTTCAACAGCAGCAATGATATAGCCGCCCTTACTGCCAACATCTATCACAGCACCTCGGGAGTACCGGTGATGCTAAATACCACACCCATTGCGGATCTGGCAGCATATCAAAGCACTTTTGGCGATATGAGATCGATGTACACCGATCCTCTGCTGGAAGATGGTAGCTTCGTCCTGCAAATTGGATCGCCTGCCATCAATGCCGGCGTGACTTTGCCGGTAGTGCCTTTTGACATCTATGGCACGCTGCGTGAACTATCGGATATTGGCTGTTATGAATACATTCTGCTGGCTTTGGATAGCCCGGTAAACGTCAGAATCATCCCGGTGGATGGCGGTTTGCAGCTCACTTGGGACCCCGTTCCCGGAGCGAACTTATACACCATCTACTTTGCTGACACTCCAGATGCGACAAACTGGGACGCGATCAGCATACCCGGCACCGTCATGAACCTGAACCCCACCGTCAATGCCCGCTTCTTCAAAATAAAAGCAATATCCAACTAAGGACTATTTAGACTTAACTGAAAGCCTGCTTTCGCCACCGAAAATAAAAGCGGAGTGTTAGCTTGCAGACTTCTCGTCTGCACAAGCAGCGCAGCTGCTTACTGTTTCGGAACTCCCTTCCGATTCGACACGAGACGTGTCGAATCCAAATCCCGGCATCGCACACAACAAGACGGGTTGAATCTTATGGCTTTCATGAAAACTCTGCAAGCCGGATGCCGCTAGTATCCGGCTTTTTCTTGGCACTGCGGATTTTGCGGGTCTATTCCCTAGGAGACTGTTAACCCTCACTAAAAAATTCAAATCGTTCTCACTTGGACAAACAGGGATAAAGCCTTATGTAGTGGGGAGATATGATGGACTATGTTTGGACTTGGACATCGGAATAGTAACAAGCACTTGAACCAAATAGTGCCCGATTTGCAATTATAAGTGACTCTTTACTACCAGTATTGACTTAAACTTTCACTGTAACGGCAATTGCTGCTTGACTATAATCATATATGAATAGTCTGTTCTTTATCAAAGTTAGCCCACCCAAGCCTGATTACCATCTGTTCCTCCTGGATAGGGATTATCTTCCCACTCCGTTGGGACCCCCGGTTGGTTACCTGGTTAGTAATTTTTGTATTTTAGTGCATTCTGATAGATATTCCATAGGAAAGCAAAGAGGTAGTTGCGGATATCATCAAGTTCCCCCGAATAAAAATCTGGGAATTCGTTGTATTCCAATACGGCAGTATAGGCATCTATTGCTTTTCTCTCGAATCCAAAGCTGTCGGAGAACTTTAACTGAGATGGTAAGTGGTGCACTTTAAAGTGCCAAAACTGGTGTATATTAAAATTCCGTTGACACCTTGTCGCCATCTGCTCCAGCGTTGCCTGCTTTTTGCGATTCTTGTTCTGCTTTGTCATCTTGATCTCCTTCTCGGTTACCCGACTGTTAATTAATGGGTCTACACTACACCCCTCGCAACCGTGGTCAAGTC
>JAQUJJ010000312.1 GCA_028681035.1 Candidatus Cloacimonadota bacterium | reverse complement strand
ATTACAAAGAAGCGAGAGGTAACACTAGATCGCGATAAAATACGGCAATGTCCCAAGTGTGATAAGGAAGTACTTGTACGACAATTCTTCGATCACGAAAATCTAATTGAGATGGACCAATGCTGGAACTGCGCAGGCGTTTGGCTTGATCCTGGTGAGCTGTTAGCCATTAGAAAGCAATACCATACTTACGAAGAACGGAAGCAAGCAGCTCAAGATTACTTCAGTGAACAGAGCAAAAATATATCAAAATTCACCAAAGAGCGCATTGAATATTACAAATCTAGTGTCGATCCAGATAGTATCAAATCCAAAGACGTCAATCCGGATAGTGGCCACTCCAAAGATACCAAATTAACATGGGAAAAAGTATGTCGGGTTATTACAGAGTCTCTTGCGAGAAGATTTCTTAAAGGCCGATAAAGCGTAAAGTGACCACCTTGCTAATTCAAACCGCACTGTGGTGCGAAGCTAGTCCCTTTATTGACGGGTTAAAGCTTCAGCCGAGCCGGTTTACTCATAAACAACAATTTTTTTTCGGCAGCGGTATCGCACTGGTGGTTGGAGGTATCGGCAAATTGAAAGCGTCTATAGCCACAAGCGATCTGGTTGATTGGGCAAGCGAGCAAGGTATTCCCGGTGCTGAAATTATCTTTATTAATTTTGGACTATGCGGTGCTCGTCCAGATTGCCGCCGAGGCAGTCTCTATCAAGTTAATCAAATTATAGACAGCAACACTAGAACCACCCACCTAGTCGGCACGATGCCCAACGTAACACTGCCCACAGCAGCCCTAACTACTACCCCACATGCCCAAAGTGACCACACTCGCCTTAATACAGAATTAGTAGATATGGAAGCAGCCGCAATCTGGGAGGTGCTAAAGTCGAAGTTGCCAAACTCTCCAGCACTTTGCCTCAAACTAGTAACCGATCATTGCAATCCCAAAGACTGTAACTATCAATCGGCACAAACTTTACTCAAACCACTTCTTCCTCAGTTATGTGAGCTGGCTCAATCCCTTAGATCATATAGATTAACAGGCGAACTCTAGAGCTTTGACCAAAAATAATGGCGCGGAAACGGGGGTATCTAAAATATTGATTTGTTGTCATAAACTGATGCGTGGGAGCCAGTTTTTAAATTGAGCGCGGGGATGCGCGCAAAGAAGAGCTTCGAATAGCGAATCGTTGTCCCCTACGCAGCAGGGTTTTGTGCGACTTCAGGGGATAAAGGAGCTGTATCGCGGTTGGAGTCTTAAGGTGGTCACTCTACTTCGCAGTGCGGCTCTGTTTCTTGGTCAACACTCTTTGTCCTCCCTCCGAGAGCTATAGGTATCGCAGCAACCACCAGCCACTCTATTTCAGATCGACTGTTTCTAGACTATCGGCAGGCTCAAAGCCAAATACCTGACCATAAAACCATAGCTCCGCTTCAAGCGCGCGTCGATTGTTGTCCGCACAACGAAAGCCGTGCTGCTCACCCTCAAATGGTATATAGCCTACAGGCACTGCTCTACGCCTTAATGCGGCCACCATCATCTCTGACTGGTTGGGAGGCACAATTTTATCCTCAAGTCCTTGAAAAAATATCATTGGACTATTTAACTGATCGCAGTAGTTAAGTGGAGAACGCTCTTCGTAGAGTTCCTTTGCTGCGGGATAGGGACCGATCAGGTTCTCGAGGGAACGAGACTCGAATTTAGGACAATCACCTATTAAAGATTTAAGGTCTCCCACCCCATAGTAACTCGCTCCAGCACGAAACATATTATGAAATGTCAGGGCGCAAAGAGTTGTATAGCCACCAGCGCTACCACCACGAATCGCCAAGCGGTTGGGGTCAACTCGACCGCTAGCAACCAAATGCTGCGCACCAGCTATGCAATCATCACAGTCATACTTGCCCCATTGCCCATAAAGCGCCTCACGATACCTCCTGCCATAGCCAGTACTGCCGCGGTAATTTACATCAAGGACCGCAAACCCACGACTAGTCCAGAACTGAATCTTCAAATCTAATGAGCTATAACTGCTAGAAGTGGGACCTCCATGACTTATTACCAACAATGGCGGCAGCTCATCATCGGGTCCACAATACTCCGCATTCTTTGGTGGGTAATACCAGGCGTACGCAATTCCGTCGGACGTAGAAGTAAAACTAATTGCCTCGGGCTCTGATACATTCGCCTGCGGGATCTCCAGATCGACTGACTTTTTTATTACTCGTGTCGCACCAGTACTGACTGAAATCTCTATTAATTCAGGAGAGTGGAGAGGACTACTGGCACAACAAACGATTCTCTTCCCAGCAACTTGCACCCCAGTGTAAACAGTGTAGGGCAATTCAAACACCTGCAATGCCGCATTATTTACTTCAAGTTTGGCCAGTTGCCAATACCCCGACTCCACAAAGGCACATACTAATTCACTCGCAGATAAAATTGAATAGGTTGATAGCCCAAGCACCCATTGAGGCACACCAAACTCTGCTTTGCGACAGCATAAACACGTTGATTCAAATCCATCCCAGCGATACAGATTCCACCAACCGCTCCGATCTGACACAAAAAACAAACTGCCGTCGGGGCCCCATTGCGGTTGAAAAACAGACTCCTGATTGCCACCAGCTATTGATGTTAGATCAGTTAATCCACCTTGCAAATCAAACGTGCCTACCCAGAGTTCAGTGCCATCCCATGGCATATTAGGGTGGTTCCAGGATATAAAAGCTAGTTTGTGGCCCGATGGACTGATCTGAGCTGAAGAGTAAAAATCAGCTCCCCCAAAAAGTTTAGAGACCTGACCAGATTTTAAATTCACAGATCCTAAATAATTTTCGGGCTCACCCGACTTCGATATCTGGCTTAGATCTTCAACAACCACTAGCAGCCGCTGACGTTCTTTATCTAATCTTGGCTCTGCGAAGCGCATAGATTCCAAATCTGTAATACGCTCTGGTGCTGCTTCGCCTTTTTGAACATAAAGATCTTGGTCCTGGTAATTAACAAAGAAAACCCATCCATTTTCAACACAGTATGATCCCCCACCATATTCATGAACTAAGGAACGGGCATTATAGCCAGCCGACAAACGGTCTCGCACCACACCAGTTGAA
>JAQUJJ010000104.1 GCA_028681035.1 Candidatus Cloacimonadota bacterium | reverse complement strand
TAATCGGCACAATTCTTTTAATAAGATAATTAATTGCTGCTCAGGTAGCCGCATTTATAGCGATTGACTACCTGAGCAGTATTTTTCCTTACGCTGCCAGTGTGAAGCGACGCGCTCCCTGCTTGCCGAAGCTCTCCACGATTTCGCGTGTATCAGCCGCTGCAAGCTCACGGGCGGTGTCGGCCAGCTTCTGTATGCCCTGCCGCATACGAGCCTGTGCACCGGCGTTGCCGCGATACTCCACGGCGGTCGTGCCAAGGTAGGTATCGCGCACTTGGTTAAGCTGCTCTTCCAACTCCGTGTCCTTAGCAAAGTTAAGGGCCTTGAAGTTATCAGTTACGTTCCTCTGATACCGAAGAATATACTGAGCAACACAGTAAATCCGCCGTTACACGGTGGATTATTGCAACCAGATTGTCAGTTGCGTCCATCGGATACCGACGGACATACTGAGCAGCACCGTATATCCACCGTGTAACGGGCCAGCATCAGCTCATGTCGGTCATCGGCACTGACCGAGCCGATAATGCGCTCGGGGTCAGCTGTAAAAATTAATTTTTCACCCACGAATCTCCGCGAATATTGCTCTTTAAATTTTCTCTCCACGTTTCCGGCTTCAAGCTTCGCTTTTACGCAGTGACGAACGGTGGAGTCGTTAATCACTAAAAATTTAAAGCGCAGAGTCCCATGTTAAAACTACAACTCATGTTTTTAAAAGTGATCTTATGATAAGGGTATTTCAAGCGATTAGCGACCCCACGCATCCGTCTTCGTCCCGCAAGCAGAACTACGCCGGGACAAGTGGTGGGGATGAAATACCCTTATCCTTTCGTGGAGATTCGCGGGCAAAATATTCTGTCAAAAGAATTCGTGACCTCGGCCAGCTTGCGGTTAGGCAGGAACCTCGCAATGCCATTTAGGAACGGAAAGGTAGCAGCCTCTACCAGCGCATGTGCCCTGGATTCAATCAAGGCGAATGCTGCCAGTGCATCCTTAGGCACCAGCCGTTTGTGACCGAGTGAGATCAACCGGTCTGTTACTTCATCCGGGTCAAGCCCGAGATCTTGGGGTTGCAGCTTCTTGGCCGCCCGCCAGTAGCTGACGTTGACGCTGATCAGTACGCCTTCGCGTGTTAGTACGTCCAGTAGGTTCTGGTTTGTTTGCATGGTGTTGTTCCTTTCTGTTGGTGATTGTTGGTGTAATTATATTGAAACAGATTTATTCTCAATAAGAAACATAATGGGACTTGCTTGTTTTTTTGTAGGAGTATAAATTGTGAAAAGGCCATTTCATAATCAGGCGTCGCTTGTAGAATCATGGATAAAAAGCCTTGCCTCCCGACAGTCGAAGGCAAGGCTCTCAGTCACATTGCACATCACCTCACGCCGCCACCGGCACCACCGTCCGCGACCGCTCAACATGCCACGTCCTACAAGCCTCCTGGTGCGGACAGCCGCCGCAGTAGAAGCCCTGCTCGCTGGGATAGAAGTGTTCAGCCGCGATCATGCTCTGCGCCAGCTTAGCCATCTCGACCAGCCGCAGAAAGTCCGACAACCCGCGCTGCGTCACATGCTGTTCAAAAACAGGTGTCTTGTTTTTAACGACAACATCAAAGCGGAACTTCGGCAGCTCTCCGTGCGTCATGGAGTAGCCGTACAGAAACGCTGAGGGCTGCCAGTCCTTGGCTGCCTTGGTAACAAACGCTACACGTTTGGGGAAGCAAAATTTGTTGTACAGGCAGACTGTCCCAAGCGGTTTGTTGAGCAGTTGTAAAAAAGTAGCACAAGTGGTCATAAGCCCTTGATTTAGAACTTTACTTTGTTTAGGATATTTTGAGACGCTCTTGTTATGGCAAGACATTTAAGAGTTGAATATGAAGGCGCAATATATCATGTTACCTGTCGTATGTTGGGCAATGCGGAAAGTGTGTTGTTTATGGACAACGCTGACCGGAAGCGGTTTATAGAGAGGTTGTCTGAGCGGGTGGAGCAATATAATATTCGGTTGTATATGTTCGCTCTCATGGGAAATCACACGCATTTGGTATTTAAGACACCGGAGGGCAATTGTTCAAAATGATGATGAGTTTATTGCAATTCTTAAAGCATCACCCCGCTGCATTGGCGGTTCTGACTTTCTGGCATGGGTGGATGAATTATGTGAAAAGATAATGGATAAGCATCGCTGTCCAGAGGATGTGTCCTTCAGGCATATGATGAAACCGCTGTCACCAAAGGAAGTTTTACTCATTCTTACCAAAGAGCTGGGGGTGGAAGCCGATGAATTAACACAGCGTCGTCGAAACAGCCCATTGCGAGCAATAGGCGCCAGTTTTCTTATTAAATATGCAGGACTAACCCAACGGGAAGTGGCTGATTTTCTGAATGCTGGCAGCGGGTCAGCCATAAGCCGACAGCTCTCACGCTACCGTAAACTCCTTGCCGAAACTAAGAAGTGGGAAGATTTACTCATGCGTTGCGAAACAAGGTTAAAAGAGAAAAAAACGGAATTATGACGAGTAAAGTTCTAAGTCAAGGACCTCCGACTATAATGGTTGACCCTGTTTTCCACGACATCGAATGAAAGATGGCGCCGTTGGAGCACATTCACCAACGAGCTTTCAAATAATTTTCAAGTATTCTGATATCTTTAGTGATCAACACGGCATCACTCGCAATTGCATTAGCAACTATTATTCTGTCGAATGGATCTCTGGTCCAATCCAGAGATATGCTTTCATTTATGACCTGATAGAATGTTTTGTGGCAGACAGACAATCCAATAGAAGCGGATAAATTCTCCAGTATTTCAGCGGGAGCAACCTTTATTCGTGATATTTCATACAGAAACTTAAGTTCGAGATACAAGATCTTGAGGATCTCCAACAATCACGCTGTGTTTAACCAAATTATCCATTTTTTTCTTTGCCTCCAACGGAACAATTGCCAGTCTCGACCCTTTTCTATCCAATTCAATTGGTCTTCCTGTCTTAATAACATCATCAAGCATATTATAAATATTACTTCTGAATGAAGAAACTGAGATGCCCATAATATCCACCTTTCTTTTACGTACGATGAAATTAAAATATCACGTACGTACGGCTCATATTTTTTACAAAAAACGCTTGATAATCTGGCTACCCTGCTGCAGCTTACAAGAGGAGTCAGCTATTCTAAATTTTCGAATAACTGCCGCTGACGGTAAAACCTCCCATCCAGCACTACAGCCTTGCCGCCATCATCGCGTTGGTTACAAGTTCAACTCAATCCTTCTTTTCACCGCGCATTTCGAGAGTTTGTAGGTACTCTAATCATCTTATGCTCCTCATTCAGCGACACAGCAGAATCAAGCAAATCAAGTTTTCTAAAGACAGTCTGCCACAGCGATATAGGACAAGCTTTCCTAGCTGCCTTTGATGACCGGCCTTTAAAAAGATCTTCTGATCCTTTGTCTTTAAAATCTTTTATCACAACATAACGATAGCGTACACACCATTCTATAGCAACTCTGTTTTTAGCAGTATTGCATTTTTAAGGCAAAAAAATGCTGGGCAAGAAAATTGGCAGCGTTTTTTTTTGAGGTAAAAAATTTTGAGGTAAAAAATGCTGGTAGCGAGTAAATTTCTGATTGCGCTGTAGGGCGGCTGGACTGGAAAGCGTCGTCCGAACGGCTGGGTTGCGTAACTCTGATTTTTTGCAGCAATTCTAATTCGCTCTAAAGGCCAAGGCACTTCATACATACATCATACAAGCTTGGCCGTTATCACTTTATATTAATTCAAATGCCATAATTAACCTCTTTGTTTAGCTTATAAAACTAATTGACTTTAAGGCTATAATATCACATTCTAGTCTTATATGTTTGAACGTACAGATAATCAAGAACTTAAGAAGGCAACAAACGATGTTATAAGGGTTTTTGGTGTTAGAGAGGAAGTCCTTTGTAATGACCTTCAGACTTTTTTGCGCACGAAGGATGATGTCCAGCCTTGCGTTCAACAAATTTCATCTCGGATTGGGTTATCAGTCCGCATTGAACTTTTCTATGTTTCTCAGAACTTTAAGGCAGGTAATACCAACCGATTTAAAACAAAAGCTATGGTTCGTTCGAAAAATTCAGGTCAAGGCAGTGAAGGCATCATAGCACAGGTTGAAATCCCTTCTAATCTGCCAATATTCGGAAGTGACAATCTGAATGATTACCCCGTAAAAGTGTATGTTAGTGAAAATTGCTATCAACACCCACAAGCCTTTATAGTTATTATGCTACACGAGTTGTCTCATGTATTACTGGCATCTTTACTTTCTCCATACAAAGACTGTGAACTTCATACGGATTTGGTGCCAATTGTTCTGGGTTTTCGAGAAGCCGTGAGATCAGGGCGTAAGGTGATTGAATCCAGAGATGACGTGACAACTACGACAACCTATGGATACCTTACCGAATTGCAGTTTGAACTTGCTTGTAATTATGTGACAAAGCTTTTAAAGCGATACTCTGATAATAAAGAAAAATTAAGTGGCACAGTTGACCTTCTCAACGAACGTGCCATGACACTTGCTAGCAAAATTATAGTATTCCGCGAGTGTTTTAATTACTTGAATGTCAGACCTCCGCAGAGGATGAAAAAAGAGCATGGACAAAGAGTTGTGGAGTTGCATAGCTATGATCATGCGGTTGCGTGGGACACAAAGTTAATGGAGCTTTGTAATTCAATTAAATTTGTACAGACATTTATATCTCGCATAAAAAATCACTACACCTCATCAATAGTGGACAATTTGAACATCCATACGGAGAGTCTGAAAGAACTTGGAAATACGCTTTATTTACTGGAAGAAAAAATTGAAACTGACATTCAAATATTGCAGAGATACATACCGGTATTATGTCGGTTCAAGAAAACACTGTTTGGAGGCCCTTTAATAAAAGGGTGAAATTAAAACTTGAGAGTTTTTTTGTATACATCACTCAGCTGCTTTTCCTTGTTCGCCCTTCCTGTCAAAACAGGTCACTATGAGTCCCTGTTCGTTCGAGACGCAATTCGTTTTCCGTTATATGGTAAATGAGAATCCAATCAGGCTCTATATGACAGTCTTGCCTACCTCTCCAAGCCCCTTTCAATGGATGATCCTTGTGTTTCGCAGGCAAAGGTTTTCCAGCGAGGAGAATCTTCACAATCGCAATGAGCTTTTTCTGATCCTTGCCCTTCCGCAATTGCCGCTTCATGTCCTTTTTAAACTGTGCGGTTTGCGAGAGGTTCATTAATTCCAGCTCGCAATCATCTCATCTAGAGACTCAAAGGTCTCAATGTCTTCGGCGCGGTCGCTCTTGTCTAATGTGCTTGCCGTCAACTTATTTGGCAACCGCAGTTCAAGAGGAAATTCTTGCCGCAGAGCAATCTGTCGATAAAGCAGGCGAACTGCGTCCGTGGGTGTCATACCGATCTTTTGTAATACACGTTCGGATGCGCACTTGGTCTTCGAGTCTATCCGTGCATGAACTGTTGAGGTTTTATTCATAAGACGCACTGTAGCACATCTGCATGACAACGTCAAGTATCTCATTTCACCTCTCCGTTCCCTCACCTTCTCGGGCAACAGCGGCTTGGACTGAAACCGAAGGCATTGTTGTACTGCAGTAGCCACTCTGCGTACGGGTCATAGTGCCCTTGCAGGACGACAGATGATGAGCTGCATTGCACTTTCAAGGCAAGAAAATGTGGGGCAAGAAAATTGGCAGCGTTGTTTTTGAGGTAAAAAAACTTTGAGGTAAAAAATGTTGATAGCAGTCTTCGCACATAATTAGAATTGCTGCGTGTGATTACAGCTATTTGACATTTGGTTTTAATTTTGTATAATATTGGGTGTTTACAGAGGAGGTTTTGTATGCCAGTTATTTCAAGGGTTTATGGGGTTTTAATTAAAGATGAACACTTATTTAAACAAGTGCGTGCTGACAGCATGGGGTATGGAGTTGTATGGAATGATGATCTTGACCTTAGCGAATCCGAGCTATGGATTAATGGGCGAACTGAATAAAACATGAGACCGTTGAACCTATTACAAATCATTTCAAATGACTTACCCTGATACATCACAAAGCTGCGTGGAAATGCAGAAGCAGGTCAACGTAGCGAGATTATCAAAGCTATACCCACAAACAATATTCACAACGACCTTCGAATACAAATATTCAAGTTTTCCGACGAAATTACTATTCCTGAATCTGAGGACCCATATGACATTTTACCTGTTGCGGAAGGTCTCGTAGACTTCTGGGATTATGCCGAAAGCATCCTTAAGGTCTGTCACCCCCGCCAAACTGAGAACCGAGGATGCCTGGCACCTTGAAATGTGGCACCTTGAAATCGCGCACACCGAAAAAAAAGCGCCACATTTGAGAGTTGCCTCATTGTGGCGCAAAACGCCGACACGTTAATGCCGGATATACAAGCCCCCGGCTTGACGCCCGAAACGCTAACGCAGGACGGCATTTGTGAATAGCATACACCATGCTTAAGATAGTTGTCAACAAAGCTGAAATAACAGAACTTGGGACGAGAAAGAACAATTAATTGGTCTTTCCAAAAAGTTGTCTCTCAGGCTTTATTGCGGCGTGTTTCGCAATCATCCACCGCATTCTAACAACCAACACAGGCGGGACGCCTGTGCTACTTTAAAAACATCAACGTTTCGCCACCTTCTTGCACTCATTTTGGATGAAATTTCATTCGCAAGCAAGATGCTTGCGCTACTTTATTGTAACTTTCAATTCAATGACGCGTGAATGCATTTCCCCAAATGCGCAGCGTTTGTTACTGTAGCAGCGAGCTCTTAACCATCAACCGATCAATGAGTACGCATAACTTTCGCATGCTGAAAAGCCTCATTTGGTTGCCTGCCTGTGCGTCGCACGCAGAAAGGCGTCGGATAGCTGCTTTAGCCAGAGTGTCATGCAACTGCTTTTCAAACCGGCATTTTCAAAAGAGGCCAGCGCATTGAACTTAATACCGATTACCTTTGGGTCAAACGCTATGTCTTCTCTAACCGTTACTTCAGTGCAAATATGATGTTGGTTTAGAATGAATGTGTTTGATAGAAGCTCCAGTTTTTTGACAACAATGTACCTCGGCAAAGTTTGTTTCGCCTCCCCTTGACCCATGACTGCTTTTTGAGAGAGAGCAGTTTTATATGTTTTCGAGCCAGAGTCACGACAGCCAGTGGAGCAGGTAATGTAAATCAAAATGGCTGCTAATTGGAAATACAACCGCCAATTTATCAGAGTCGTTCCATTTTTCATGGCGTTTTCGGGGGTGCTTGTGTTGATGGTAGTATCCAGACATGGTTATGAAGGTACACTTTTAAAGTTTTTCGGTTTAACGGAGATCATACGATACCCAAATGCCGGGTGTGTGATTATGACCCTGATGGACTCTTTCTTTTAGGGTTGGAAGCTTGCAGCTTCATTCCATCCCATAGTTCACCGCGATTCAGGGCTTCCAGCATCTCGTTGTTTTCATCAAAAAAAACCGATACTGGTACAGAAGTATAGTTTTTCACTGAAAAAACATTGTCGGCACCTCCAAGCAACATTGCAGCATCATGGGCTTTTATGAGTGTCTTTTTAGCGCGATTAATGTCACCTGTTACAGCGAAAGCGATATGAATAGCCTGTAAACGGTTAGCCCGTTCTGGCGGCGAGATGTTCGACGTTTCGCCACTTTGTTCGAAAAGTTTGATCACTGTTTTCCAAAGGGATATGTCCGGTGCGCCCTCTGCACGACGACGAGACTCGGCAACGTTAAAAGTTATTAACATCATCCAATCGGTGTGGACCTTCGTTTTTTTAATCGATTCAAGGGACAATCTGAAAGCATTGGCAGCAATGTCGGGCTTAGATGCTGTCATTGCAACAGCACCCATTTCTGACTGGATGTTCAACAACTCTAGTGAAGATAGACGTTTTTTTGTAGCGATTGCCGCTTCGCAGAGAGATAACGCCTTATTGTATTCGCATTCATTTTGGTAATGCTTTAACAGCCAATTGAACGACTTAATATGCGCGGGGTTTATACTGAGCGCCTTTTCCGCAAATTCGATGGCCGATGCACGATTATTGAGAGCGAGTTGAAGACGAGACGAGAGATAAAGACCCTCTGCTCTTTCGGCAAAATCAGATGTTAATACCGTAAGAAGTTTCTGCATTCGGTCGATGTCGCTGAATGAAATTGCGCTCTCAACCTCCTGCGCCAGTAGATCAATTCCGTTACGGTTGTATATAATTATTTGTTTTAAAAGGTTCTGGTAGTCTTCAATGAGCGATGACTGTGGAACCCTGTCATACAAAGTAAAAAGCCTTTCGTGAAAGGCTGCTGAAGATGAGTATCTGATAATTGATTCAATTTTTGTGCCGATCTCTTGTTTTGCTACTTCGAGCCGCTCCGAAACTAAATCTTTCTTGCCAATAGGCATATTCGGAACTGGAGAGGCAACATAATAAAGCTGTGGAATGCCTCCGCCATCAGCCTCTCGAATAGTCTTGGCAACCGCTGCTATGCCTTTGATATTCTGGTCATTCAAACCAAATAACATGACAACAAGATCAGGCAGGTGTAATGTGCAAATGCCGCCAACATCAGTAAGCCCTGTTCGAGAGTCGACAAGAACATAATCCGGCTTGAAACGGCGGGCAATGGCAGCTTTCCAGTTCTCCACAAAAGCTGCACCCAAACCGCTTTCGTACATTTCGACCCAATTAATACCCGCTCGGGAGCGGTTATAGCATGTGTCTTTGGTGCCGGCTGGCATAATCCAGAGATCGCCAGAAGGCGCATCCTTTAAGTGGCAGTGGTGGATAAAATCGTCGATTTTAGGGGCTTCCCCTGTCTGCAGAAATTGTGTTGTATACTCGACTACACCCGGCTTGCACCCGATACAGGAAAACTCATCGAAACTATCAAGTCCGGGTGCTTCCAAATCAAAGTCGATCAGGACCACCCTCCGCCCTTTCTTAACCAATAAAGCGGCGATGTTTGCGAGTGCAAGGGAGCGCCCGACACCGCCCTTGTACGAATAGAAAGTTATCCAGAAAGGTTTCATTGTTATCCAAAGTTGACTTTTGAAAGGCTGGAGGCAGGGTTGAAAGAGGGATGAAGCGTGTTTGTGTTTCTACCTGTTCGCGCCAAATCCGGAAAGCTCTTTTCAAAATCAGCCTGAGGTGAAAGGGTAACGGTTTCTTTTTCATGACGCCAACCGCCGTCGCGCAACCATTTGAACGCAAACGGAAATTTTCCTAGAATACGGATATAGCAACACATGGAGCGGCTGGGGTATTGGGTGCCTTTTTCCCAGCGATGATATGTTCTTCCGCCGAGTCCAAGTATTTCGCCCATTTCGGTTTGGTCAACGCCAAGACGCTTACGAATCTCTCCCAGTTCGGTGGGAGTGAGTTGTTCGGTCTCTTGAGCTAAGGCTTGGTCAATGTAGCGGCTTGATTCTGACGGAAAGAGTATTTCATTGCAAGCATCACATTTTTCAACCCAAACACCAGCGACAACAATCTCTGGATCATCGGGTGATATCACGCGATGGTCGACTTGGCATAACACCAACCGTCCTTTCGCGCAGAAAGGACACTTCTCTCCCTCTATGGTGGTTGTTGGTTTTTTTTGGGTCATTGCGGTAGCCTCTTCAAAGTAGTGTGCTCGTGAGCGTTTAGGATTACAAAGATGCCCTGAGTGAGGATCATCTCGACGTATATGTCTTTGTTCTCAAAAAGCGTAACATTGGCTTGGAGGTTAAACTCTAATAGCTTGGTGTTATCAGCAGGATCAAATTTACGGAATACTTTCCGGCCCTTTTCTATGTGCAAGCGCACATTTTGGCGTAAGGTTTCAATACCAATTCTCCAGTAGGCAAGATTACCTTGGGCGCTAGATCCGAGACGGATCTTATCCCACTCACAGGCCTGCCTGACCCTTTCGATCTGGTCCGCATCCGCCTCAGGAGGAAGCTGATTGCTGTGTGATGTTTGATATTCTTTCATAATCGCTTATGTTGGTCAAGTGCTAATTAGCACAGAGGAACGACCGCGTCGCGCCCTGTTCCTTTTATTCGTGCCTTATACTACTCTTCAGGTTATCCTGTAAGGCGACTGGCACCTTGAAATCGCGCACACCGGAAAAAAAGCACCACGTCTGAGAGTTGTCTCATTGTGGCGCAAAACGCCGACACGTTAATGCCGGATATACATTCGCTGATAGGACACTTTCACCGCATCGGCAAGTTCTCTTTGGGTCAACCCCAAAGGAACAATAAACTCTTCAAGAAGCATCTCTCCCGGATGCGTCGGCTTTCTGTTTGTAGGTACTCTAATCATCTTATGCTCCTCATTCAGCGACACAGCAGAATCAAGTAAATCAAGTTTTCTAAAGACAATCTGCCACAGCGATATAGGACAAGCTTTCCTAGCTGCCTTTGATGACCGGCCGGCCTTTAAAAAGATCTTCTGATCCCTTGTCTTTAAAATCCTTTATCACAATATAACGATAGCATGCACACCATGCTATAGCAACTCTGTTTTTTTGCAGCAATTCTAATTATGACCGCTGACAACCTGTTCAAAAAACACGCTAAAGCGTGAACTACGTACGGTTTGCTGGGTATGTAGTTCACGCTTTAGCGTGTCTTGTCATAATTAGAGTTGCCTTGTTCGCCCTTCCTGTCAAAACAGGTCACTATGAGTTCCTGTTCGTTCGAGATGCAATTCGTTTTCCGTTATACGGTAAATGAGAATCCAATCAGGCTCTATATGACAGTCTTGCCTACCTCTCCATTCCCTCACCTGCTCGGGCAACAGCGGCCTGGACTGAAACCGAAGGCCTTGTTGTACTGCAGTAGCCACTCTGCGTACGGGTCATAGTGCCCTTGCACGACGACAGATGATGTGCGGCATTGCACTTTCAAGCTAAGAAAATGGGGAGGTAAGGAAATTTGGCAGCGTTATTTTTTGAGGTAAGAAATCTTTGAGGTAAAAAATGTTGGTAGCAGTCTTCGCACATAATTAGAATTGGTGTGTGTGATTATAGCTGTTGTGATTCCAGCTGTTGTTATAGCTATTGTTATAGCTATTTGACATTTGGTGTTAATTTTGTATAATATTGTGTGTTTACAGAGGAGGTTTTGTATGCCAGTTATTTCAAATACTGACATAAAAGCGGCTTGACACTATAAATGATAACGATATATGATATCTACATGAGAACAATTGTAGACATACCGGAAAATATTGTAAAAACCCTTGATGAAATCAGTTCATTCGAAAATCGTTCACGTGCAGCCTTAATCCGTGAAGCACTGAAACATTATCTTAGCGATCACTACACCAAAGACAATTCAAATGCTTACGGCATCTGGAGGGATGAAATCGTTGATGGGGTTGAATTTCAACGCAACATCCGTAGTGAATGGAGTGATTAATGAAGGCTGTATTTGACACAAATATTCTTATCGATTATCTCAACGGTTTTGCACAGGCGGAAAAAGAACTCTCTCTTTATGAAGAGAAGCTCATAAGTGTCATAACCCGAATTGAGGTTATGACTGGAGCCAGAAATAAAGAGGAGGAGCAAATTCTGCACAAGTTTCTTTCATCTTTTACTGTAATCGGATTGGATAACAGCATTGCCAACCGGACAATCGAACTTAGACGTAAATTCCATCTGAAAATTCCTGATGCGGTTATATATGCGACTGCACGGGAACAGGGATGCATAGTCGTGTCAAGAAACACCAGGGATTTCAAAACAGATTGGCCGGATGTACGGGTGCCATATAAACTCTAAATACAATTCGGCTACGCCGAATTATATGTTTCCGCTGCGCGGAATAGCAGTAGCGAGGGGTGGTTTATAAGGAGCTCGATTTGGGGAAGTTATGGGTTATCGGGTTATCCAGCCTAATCACAATCCTAATCGTAATCCTAATCAAACAACCGCACCTGTGGTTGGTTGAAGTAGATAAGGATTGAGATTAAGACTAAGATGAGGATTGATCTCTGTCAACATGTTTTAAGGACCAACATGCAGTAGCCGCTCTACGTGCGGGCCATAGTGCCCTTGCGGGTCGGCAGATGATGAGCGGCATTGCATTTTCAAGGTAAGAAAATGGGGAGGTAAGGAAATTTGCAGCGTTATTTTTTGAGGTAAAAAATCTTTGAGGTAAAAAATGTTGATAGCAGTCTTCGCACATAATTAGAATTGCTGCGTGTGATTACAGCTATTTGACATTTGGTTTTAATTCTGTATAATTTTGTGTGTCTGCAGAGGAGGTTTTGTATGCCAGTTATTTCAAGGTTTTATGGAATTTTGATTAAAGATGAACACTTATTTAAACAAGTTCGTGCTGACAGCATGGGGTATGGAGTTGTATGGAATGATGATCTTGACCTTAGCGAATCCGAGCTATGGATTAATGGGCGGACTGAATAAAACATGAGACCGTTGAACCTATTACAAATCATTTCAAATGACATGAAATTCAAAATTCAAACAGGTGTAGTTAATGTTGGGTGGTGTGACTTTTCCGTTCAGCTTGGTGATGAGGTTTGGTCATGTTGTGCGTCTTATATTGGTTCACATCCGCTTCTCCCTCTTATATCTTCCGTAGTCGAAATATATGATGATGGCTATGCTACCCCTACTTGGGCTGGTTGTGAACCTAAGATATGCAATACCGTAATTCGTGATGAACCAGGGGGCTTGATTATCAAAGCTATACCCACAAACAATATTCACAACGACCTTCGAATACAAATATTCAAGTTTTCCGACGAAATTACTATTCCTGAATCTGAGGACCCATATGACATTTTACCTGTTGCGGAAGGTCTCGTAGACTTCTGGGATTATGCCGAAAGCATCCTTGAAGATGCTTCTAGAGCACTTGTTCATCATGGTGTCTTGGGCTTGTTGCGATCATGGGAACATGTTGCACTGGAAGATTATTCATTGCTACCCATTTTCCCTGTAGAACACTTTATCTACCTCGCTATGTTGGTAAAACACCGCTCGTCGCGATTTGAAATT
>JAQUJJ010000311.1 GCA_028681035.1 Candidatus Cloacimonadota bacterium | reverse complement strand
AATAGGCGGATTTGCCTATTCACAGAGCGGATACGTATATAACGAGAGCCTGCCAGTAAATGCTATAGCTTCCAGATCTATTTATGTATGCTCCGATAACAGTGTAGTAGTATTGTCGAACGTTGATAATATTGAGGACGAGTGGTGCACTTATTATTCAACTATCACCAAGCTTGACCCTGATGGCAATCTGCTCTGGAGGCAATGGCTGAACCCCGGTGGTTTTCCATCATGTGCAATTACTGGAGTCGATATTGATGCAGAGGATACCGTAACCTTTATCTTCGCCTGGACTGGGGGTGAGATTAGCTTAGGAACCATAGATAGTGAGGGGGTGGTTGCCACCTTATCTGTTCTTATAGATATGGATATACCTTATTACACAAAAAGCTTCAACAAGGCGCTACGCACCCCAAACAATGAAATTGTCGCCGTGGGCAAGGCTTTCCAAGATAATAATATGTTTTATGATGTGTCGTCTGCCTGCTATTTTCGTTATTCCAGTGCGGGAGATACGCTGGCCACTGCTTTCTGGCCAGTTGATCCGGATAGTCCATATCATGATGCTGAAGCCTATGATCTGGCTCTGATGGATAATGGCAATATCCTGATTGCCTGTAGATTGCACTCTTTTAACTGCTCAATCTTGGAAGCCAATCCGGATGGTACGCTTGTTAACCGATTTGATTTACCGGGAGAAAACCATTCTTATAATGTTGCTATATGCAGAGAATCCAACAATGCATCATACATTATAGCTTACGAAATGGGTGAGTATCCCGATCATAGCATTCACGTTGATAGATTTGAAAACGGAGTGTTTGAACCTCTCTTTAGCATATCCGGAAGTTATCTGACTGCAGTAAACTCAATGATATTGGGGACAGATAATATATATTTATGCGGGAATTTAAGTATTAATGGCTCTTTACTAAGTTTGACCTACAGCGGAGAATTAAACTGGTCATGGAGCCAAGAAGGGGGTAACAGCTGCCCCTATATGTGGGATAGACTTGGCTCTCAATCGGTAGCGTTACTTGCACTCGACAATGACAATTGTATCTATTGGGCTTGGGGTAACAATGGATCACAGGTCATAACCAAGCTCTTGCCCAATGGGCAATTGCCAATAGAGGATGAGGTCCAGACTCCTCCTGTAAACACTATATCGGCATATCCGAATCCGATGAAAGATGAAGTCACAATCAAAATCAGCCAGGACGATCAGTCCATATCCGCTGAAAACAAACTAAGTATCTTCAATATCAAGGGTCAGTTAATCAGCTCTCTAAAACTGACGAAAGGTGAAACTGTATGGGACGGTAAAGACAGCGGAGGAAAACCCTGTCCCAAAGGGATATATCTGCTCCGCGACCAATATGGCACAAGCCAAATAACTAAAATATGCAAAACCCGTTAGGAGGAAAAAATGAAACAATCAATGCTTATTCTGCTCATCTCGATTATGGCTGCTCTCTGCAGCATGGCATTTGCCCAAAGCGGATATGTATATACCCAAGAACTAAATTCTGTATATGCCTCCAGGGCGATTTATGTTTGCTCTGATAACAGCGTGGTGGTTTTGGGAAATTCTGATAATACTGAAGAGTTTCATTACATGTATGCTGTGATTACAAAGCTTGATCCTCAGGGTAATATACTTTGGAGAAATTATTTAGAATCTTTGTCGTATGAGTATATTTCAATAACAGGGGTAGATATCGATGCAGAAGACAAAGTAACATTTGTAACCACAGTTTTTTGGGGATCTCGTATTCAACTATGGACAGTAAATAGTGCTGGGGAAATGAATCCCTTATCATACCCGGTAGAGATTCCTATTATGGGAATAACCTTCAACAAAGCACTTCGAACTTCAAACAACGAGATAGTAGCGGTTGGCATGGCTTCCCAGGACTTTCATGTATCATCAGCTTGCTTTTTCCGTTTTTCTGCAACGGGAGATACCCTGGTCACGGCCTTCTGGCCAGCTGAACTGGGAAGCCCATTGCAGAGGGCTGAAGCCTACGATCTTGCTTTGATGGATAATGGCAACGCTTATGTTACCTGCTCCTTGCACACAGGCTTAGGATCAGTATTGGAAATAGACACTGCTGGGGAGCTTGTAAACCGGATTGATCTGCCCGATGACTTACGTAATAACGCGGTGTTTTCAAGCCTAGCTATAGCGCGTATTATCGGGGACGAATCATGTCTAATAGCCGGCACATTTGATTCCTACCCAAACACCATAATCAAGGTTTACAGTTTATTAGGCAATGAGGTGACTCACTTATTCGATATCGACAATAGCATTCTCGAATTTGTATCGACGCTGCTACCATACCCCGGTGGAATGTTTATTTGTGGTTCCCTTTCCTTTTATTGTGGAAAAGTGATCAATCTATCCACTTCCGGTGAATTAATCTGGTCCAGAAATCAGCAAGGAGAAAATTTATGTACCTATATAGCATGGGATGGGTTTGGTTCTCCATCAACAGCTTTACTTGGTCTTGATCCCACTGGCAGCATCTACTGGGCTTGGGGAAATATAGGAACTCAAGTAATAATCAAGCTATTGCCAAATGGCCAATTACCTATAGATGATGATGTGGCTGCTCCATCGATAAGCCGGATAACTGCCTATCCAAATCCGATGAAGGATCATCTCAGTATCAAGATTACGCAAGATGTTCAAGCAGTAATCGGTGAAAACCGCGTTGATATCTTCAACATCAAGGGTCAATTAGTGCGCTCTATTCAATTTAGCAAAGATGAAACGGAATGGGACGGTAAAGACAGCGGGGGAAAACCCTGTCCCCAAGGGATATATCTGCTCCGCTACCAATATGGCAGAGGCCAAGTAACTAAAATATGTAAAACCTATTTGGAGGATATATGAGACTCATATCGTTAGTGATAGTAGCTTTGATGGTGGCAGTAACCTTAACGGCGCAAGTGGACAGTACCTTTGTACGCCACTATTACCCTACTTACTCTACGCATCCGTATTGGCAATCTCACCCAATTGGTGGAACTTATGCCGCTAATGTTCTTGAAACATATAATGGCGATTTCTGTTTACAAATGTTATCTGTGTATCACACACCTCCTCCAG
>JAQUJJ010000310.1 GCA_028681035.1 Candidatus Cloacimonadota bacterium | reverse complement strand
GAAAAGGAAACACCTGAACACCTCCGTGCCTGCCTGCTTGAGAAGCTCCACGAGTGTAAGAATCTTAACTATCTGAACCAGCTATTGGAAAACGCCAACAGTGGCTATAGCAAGGAACTAAAAGAAGTGCGCACAGCTGTAGATCGCCTGGTTCGACAGCTCCAAGAAAACGAAATTGAGCCGGATCTGGGACCAAATGAAGCGGCAACCTCTGCGGAACCCGACCCGGCAGAAGAACCAATTGAAGAAAGCTGCTGCTTTTAGGCAAGGAGAAAATGAAAACCAAGGTAAAATGCCCAGAATGCGGTGCAGTTGTCCGCATCTATGCAAACGATTGTTGTGACGCATATCATTATTGTAATTGCCCAGAATGCGGCAAAGCCATCGCTGTTTATGTATTGTTGCCGCAAGATGTGTATTGCTCCGAAAAGTTGCGAATGAGCTGCCCTCCCAGTGTGGGTACGTCGGAGCTGATATCTAAATGACCAATAAAGAGTTGTGGGCAAAAGCTGCGGAACTGGTGGGGGAGCAAGAGCTCTCCCGCCGCTTCCGGGTGTGGTGCAACAACCTGATCAAGAAAGAACTCGTGAAACGCTCTGATACGGCTCCAGACGAGTTTTTTCTTCAGCAGGCTACTGCGATACTGGAAGATCTGAATACCCGCGCAAAACGCCATTTCCGGCTAACTCCTGAGGCGAGCAAGATGATTCGTGGCATATTGAGCCGGGGATATGCGCCTGAAGATTTCTTCCGGGTGCATGAAGTAAAGTGTGCTCAGTGGCTCGGTGATGAAGCTTGGGAGCCGTATCTACGGCCGTCCACGTTGTATCGAAAGAGTCATTTTGATGAGTATTTGGCAGAGTGGGATGCGATGGAGGTAAAACGCGCAGATCTGGAACAAAAACGCCGGGAAGCTTTCAGCCGAGAGCGATCCTCAGGCGGCTCAAAAAACACATCAGCTGAAAAAGCCCAGGAGCAAACACTGATTGCCAAACTTTTGGCAAAACCATGGTACGCGCATGAGACCTGGGCGGATTTCATGCGCTGGACGGCTAAGTTGCCTACTGCAGAAGTGGTGGCGAGCTATCCCATGCCGGAAAAGATCAAAAAGATGAGGCTGGCTCCGGGTATGCTGATCCGCGTGTTGAAGGGAGAGCGGATGCCGGCGGTGGAAGAGGAATATCAAAAAGCAAAGGGACATGTGATCGCAGATCACGTATATAAAAAAAACAAATGAGCAAGCAATTCGAAACAAACGAGACAGAGTTCGGCATCGCCGTTTTGGCAGATTGCATTGACTACATGGGAACTATGGCAGATAAGAGCGTTGACCTGTGTTTAACTGATCCTCCGTATGGTACCACCGCATGCAAATGGGATATTGTAGTAGAGTTTAGGCAGTTGTGGTCAATGCTATACCATGCCTCTAAAGATTCCGCGCCTTGCATCATGACAGCATCAGAGCCGTTTTGCGCTCAGCTTATATGTTCCAACATAAGACACTTCAGACACGAATGGATATGGGATAAAGTAAGCGGAGCAAATTTTCTAAATATTAAAAACCAACCACTAAAAACTCACGAGAAAGTTATTGTGTTTAGCCGTTCATCAAGGTTTACCTTCAACCCGCAAATGGTATTGCGATCCCCAGAAAGCTTAATGCGTGATCCGATAGGGACATCAAGAACAATGAAATCTAAATCGCGCTCCATAGCCGAGCATTATGGCAGCCTGGAAACAAATAGAGAATATCAATTTAGGTCAGACGGCAAAAAACACCCAATTTCAATAATCAGACATCCAATATTTGAGAAGGGTAGGTACACATTTAAGCATCCAACCAAAAAACCGGTTAGCTTGTTTAGCTACATGATAAAGACATTCTCAAATCACGGAGACACAGTATTTGACCCATTTGCTGGATCCTTCACTACAGCCATTGCTTGTATCCGCACAGGTAGGCGCTATATCTGCATAGAAAAAGAGCGCAAATATTTTGATATTGGAGTCAAGAGAATTGAAGCAGAGCTGGAGCAGACGGACTTCTTGCGGTGATCCAATGCCGGCGGTGGAAGAGGAATATCAGAAAGCAAAGAAACAGCGCGCAGATCACGCAGATGGCGCAGATAAAGGCGCAGATTAACGCAGATGTTTGTCCACAGATTGGCACAAATTAACACTAATCAAAGGGGATTAAGATGAGCATGAAGTATATCAGAGAAAAATATCATATTCCTGTCAAGCGTGGGATGCTTGTATGCTGGCAGGGGCACTTGGCACGAATAACCAGCGCCAGTAATCATGTAAGAATAAGGTTCGTTGAGCCCAAATGCGTGTGGGGAGCAAGGACAGTATACGTGCATCCAACAGATGATATGGCTTATATGTTGCCATGGCAGCAATGGTTTTATACAGATGTTTCGGATAAAACATTGGCGGCGTGTAAGGAATACTCTGAACAAAGAGAGAAAGAAGAAGAGAAGATTTTCAGAAAAGAGGAGATTAAGAAAGGGGACACGGTAAGGCTGCGTTTGGATGGCGAGATTGGGAGGATAAACCGCGCAGAGATATCGGAGTGGAAGATAGGGCTACAATACCAGGTTTATTGTGAGAACCAGTTTAATGATGAGTGCGTAGATCTATTAAGCGAGAGTTACCTGGAAATATTCCGGATACATAAGTCTCGCCTGATATTGGTATCAAGGGGGCAGGATGTTGAAGTATAGTGAGTTGAAGCCATATGAACAGTGTGCTGTGCGGATAGGCATGGCAATAATAGGCGTAAAGGATATAAAAACTGCGATATTGGAAGAGATCAAGGCAGACAGATTGTGTGCCAGATGTTGGAAGCGGGCGGAGAATTGCCTTTGTGGTGAGCAGGGTGGGAATGAGCAATGATATTGATGTTTGGTGAGCAGGTTGGAGCAGGTTGAAGAGAAGTTGGAATCCATGGCTTATATGCCCAAAGGATAAAATCATGAGCAAGAAATTGAAACACAAGCTAAGCGCCATTGCGCTCCAGCAAAGGAGGGCTAAATGGCTAAGACAAAGATAGAATGGGCAGACGAGGTTTGGAATCCTGTTTGGGGCTGCTTTAATCACTGTCCATATTGCTATGC
>JAQUJJ010000007.1 GCA_028681035.1 Candidatus Cloacimonadota bacterium | reverse complement strand
AGACTAATATGGCAAAGGCGCGCCTTAAAATGCTAGCCAGAATGGAGATTATCCAAAAGCCCATGCAGGAAAAGCGGGTGCACCTGAACATTAAAACAGCAGGACGTAGCGGCAACGATGTTTACACGCTGGAAGAGCTGGAGTTCGGGATTCCGGGCGGAAGTACTTTAGCCAGAAATGTAAACCTGAGAGCGCATTACAAGGATAGAATCTGTATTATTGGTCCCAATGGTTGTGGCAAGACAACTCTCCTGCGTATCCTGATGGGAGAGAGGGACATTACAGCCGGTAACCTGAAGATAGGTGCGAGCCTGGAAATTGGTTATTACGATCAGCATCAATTGGCACTGGATGAAGGCTTGAGCGTGATAGATACCCTGTGGCAAATAGTGCCGATGGAAACAAAAGGCTATGTGCTATCATGGCTGGCACGCTTTGGCTTTAGGGGCGATGATGTGGATAAGTATGTGGGTGTGCTTAGCGGGGGAGAGAAATCTCGTCTGTACCTCAGCGTTTTGGTTCACCAGAATCCCAATCTCTTGATCATGGACGAACCTACCAACCATCTGGATATTGCCATGAGTGATGAGCTGCTAAAGGCTTTGCAGGATTATAAGGGAACGATACTATTTGTGTCGCACGATAGGTATTTTATGCAGCATCTTGCCACGAAATACTGGGTTTTTCATAAAGTGTTGGGAGATAATGTGGTGTTCCCTACTGTTTCCGAGCCTGAAATGGAGCTTTCCCAAGCGATTGAATTGGCTTTTTCCACTCCGGAAGTGGCGAAGGCAACTCCAGCACCCAGAGAGAAGAAACGTAAACCGAATCCTTGGTACCTGCAGCAAGCTCATAAAAACATCGAAATGGAGCAAACGAGACTGTTAAGCTTACAAAAAGGCTTGGATAGTGTACATCACCTCTTAGCCCAAACAGAGACCTACAGCGACCCCCAAAAGCCTGCTAAACTGCAAGAAGAAATGCAAAGCTTGGAGCAAGCTATATTGAGCAGCAAAGAGCGCATTGCAGAATATGAAACCCAGTATCTGGAACTAAGCTATGAAAGCTAAGAGAATAGGATTCACTACTTCTTTTCCGATTGAAGTACTGTATGCGGCAGGACATATCCCCATAGATTTGAACAATATCTTTGTCAATCAAAACGCCGATAAGCATATCTACAAGGCTGAAATAAAAGGCTTTCCCCGCACCATCTGTAGCTGGATTAAGGGGAACTATAACGTTGCGATTACTGCCAAGCTGGATGAAGTGGTGGGCATTGTGCAGGGCGATTGTTCCAATGGAAATTCGCTGTTGGAGATGATTCACGAAGAGGCGATACCAGTTTATCGGTTTTCCTTTCCACCAGAGAAGCAGTATGCGGCTTTAGATGCCGAGATAGCAAAGCTGGAAGAACATTACCAGGTATCCCGTGCAGATACCCAGAAGGTAAAACAACGCTTGGACGAGATACGCAAGAAACTGGTGGTGTTAGATGAATGGACTTGGAAAGAGCGTTTGATAACGGGAAAAGAGAACCATATCTGGCTGGTAAATGCCTCCGATTTTAATGGCAATCCAGATAAGTACGAGGAAGAGCTGGAAACCTTTATGCGTGAAGCAGAGCAAAGAGACCCACTGCCTACGAAGCTACGACTTGCCTATTTAGGCGTGCCACCGATTTACAAGAATATCTACGATGCTATTGCCGAATTGGGCGGCGATGTAATATTCAATGAAGTGCAACGTCAATTTGCCATGCCTACCCTACTCACGGATATTGTGCAGCAGTATTTGGTCTATACCTATCCTTATAGCGTATTTGACAGGCTGGAAGATATTAAGCTTGAGCTACCCAGACGCTGCATAGATGCGGTGATTAGCTACACGCAAAGCTTCTGCCATATGCAGATAGATAACCTGCTGCTAAAGAAGTACATTGACCTTCCCTTCCTGAATCTGGAAGGAGATCAGCCGGAGGATTTGGATTCCCGTACGCAGCTACGCCTGGAAAGCTTCTTCGAAGTTCATGCTTAATCAACCTCGCCAGGGCAGCATGTAGTCTTTTATCTCCTCATTATAATAGCGATCAGTCATCGTGGCAATAAAATCTCTTACTTGTTCTGCAGGAGAAAAGCGTTTTAAGTATTCTTGGCGTTTATGATTGAGGAAGTGTTTAAAGAACTTAGATTCGCTGTTGCCTTCTTTGATATCGGTCATGTATTTATCAAACATCATGTGCATGGTGCGGTAAATAATGGCGTTGCTTTTCTTAACGTTTTCGTCTGTATAGATGTGCTTGTAGTTAAACTTCTTTAAAGCAAGCAGATGTTCAGATGTTTCAGCATCGAAAGCCACCCAATCTTGATCGAAGCTATTCACGATAACACTTTTAATCAAGGTCTCGATAATCTGACTGTTGGTATTGCCCAAATAAGCAACCTGTTCTTTCGGTAAATCTTCTCTCTTAAGTATATTAAAGCGGATAGCATCTTCAATATCTTGCCCAATATAGGCGATAGTATCAGTAATGCGAACCACACAGCCTTCTAGCGTTGCAGGCATCCATTGGGTGTTGTTTCCACCTTTTTTAGATAATATAAAAGCATCAATATCGGCTTCTGTTTTGTTAATATCGGGCTGTAAACGCGTGTTATGTACTTCGCCATCGTGAGAGATGATGCCATCACGAACTTGGAAAGTTAGGTTTAACCCTCGCCCCTTACTTGAGATGTAATCGACTATATGCAGGCTTTCGATGTTATGATGAAAATAACCAATGCCGTTTGCTACGCAGCATTCAGAAAGTGCCTTTTCTCCATCGTGTCCAAAGGGGCAATGTCCCAAATCGTGCCCTAAGGCAATTGCTTCAATCAGTTCGGTATTTAGCCCCAGATATTTGCCAATTGTACGGGATATTTGGGATACATAGGCTATATGCAGGTTGCGATTAGTCATCTCTTCATCTATCAGGTTAGTGAACGAAAACACTTGGGTTTTGCCGTGATAGCGTCGGTATGCACCGCTGTATAATATCCTATCCCTATCCACAGCAAACTTAGAGCGCATAAGGTCTTCCTCTTCATCTTTCATGCGCCAGGCATCTGCGTCGTGAAACGCTCTGCTACACAACACACATTCATGCTGGGCTTTAATGTTTCTGAATATGGTATTCAGCTTATCATTCATGTATAATCTCCTTTGTTTGTATAGATACAATATATTCGGTTCTGCTTGTTGATGCAAGTGTTGATGAATGTCAACACAAATGCCTGAATTGTTGAAAATAGTGAACAATTTAACTTGCCAAAGATCGAGAACATGGCAATTGTCATCATACCATATACAAAGAGGTGTGTGATGTTATATACTTTACCAGATGGTCGAATTATTGACTTAACTTGTGTTTCTGTTGTAACGCCAGTGAAGGATTTCGGACTAGACCCTAAAACTATTGTAAAAAGCCGTATAGGGTTTAGCATTATCCTTAAAAAGCGTGAGGTATTGGACGTTGTAGACTATTATCATTATAGCGATTGGGCAACTGCGAAGAACAAGCTAAACAAATTACGAGAAGAGATAGTTAGCAGATGGTCACAGATTGGAAAGGTGTGCTAATTTGCTTTCTTTTTTACTTATTGAATAATTAAGCACCATCAAAAGATAATCTCTTATTGAGGTGTGTTGACTCATTTTCAAGTGCTTTGTTCGAGGAGCACATACAAGAAAAGGAATCGGAGACATTCCGAACACTTTTAGTAACAATTAACAGTGATTGCTGAAAACCGTTATCTAAGCCTTAACTATCCGTTAACTATCCCATATCGCCATACGGGATGGTTACGGGTTGGTATTCTCCCGCAGACGAGTTGCTAAGAAGGAACATGTCCCGAAGCTACTGAAACGGTGCTAAGCCATGGAGTATTTTATTCTATTACAAGCAAATCATTTCAGGTACAATAGCTTAGCTTGTGTAATGGTTCCATTGCGCTCTGTTGCTTTTATGAAGTAGATGCCACTTGCCTGCTTAGCAAAGATATTGCTGGGAATACTAATGCTAGAGGATGAAGTATTGGATACTTGATGAATAAGCTGTCCACGCAGGTTGTACACTTTCATGTTTGTGATGCTTGGACTGGCTTTAAAAGATAGGCTTTGCCCGCTCCGCAGGGGATTGGGGTAAGATATCAGCGAAAGAGTAGCAGGGGAGAGGTATTCATCACTATTGGAAACAGGATTGTCAAACAGAGCTGTTGTATCAAGCTCCAAAGGCGTTTGCGTGTATGCTGCCAGAGTAGCAGTAGCGTTTGACCACAGCACTTTATTCAAAGTGGGAAGGTACTGAATCATCATCATATTGTTAGTTACCGCTGCGGCACCTTTAAGCAGCATCCATTGCCTATCTTCCCCAACGTAGGGGTTAAACGCTAGAGAATCTATAATATTGCTATAGCGGTAGCAATTAACGGGTGCTGTCAAAGCACGGAAATGGTTGGTGGCAGCGAGATTATCTCCAGCAATATCGCTGTTTTCGCCCATCAGACGCCGCACAGTGCCGCTATTATTCGTTTCGATAATGGTAGCACGGCAGGAATCCTGCCACTGCTGCGTGTTATGAATAATCGTGCCGGACATGTGATGCCCGTCCATTACAGAAGCAAATACATCCTCGGTGCTGTGCAGCCCGTCGCTATTGTAATCCAGCAATTCAAGTCCACTGCGGATATCCAGCAGCACCGGTGTTAAGTTTGCAAGATTGGTAGCAGCGTGGATGTTTCCCATGTTCAGAAAGGCTGCGGCATTGTCTTCCGCAATTGCGGATAAGGCACCGAACAAGCCCGGATAGGTGAAACTCATCCATTTCCGCTCGTTTGCTTCGGAAGGATGATGCACCACCAGCACAGGATTGGCGATGAGAGACTGGTTGCGATTCCAATCCAGCATACGGGTGATGCTTAAGGCTCCCTGTAAACTAGGATCACCCATAGTGGATGCTCCCCAACTGGATAGTGAAGAGCAGCCCAGTTCCAAGCCTGTTCTACTAGCTCCGGCGATATCCACTATTCCATTCACAAACAGGATGTCGTCCACAGTAAGGTTTCGTGCCAAGCCGTTGTGGTAGGTGCTTATGCCGGCATCTTGCATACCGTTGATAACCCCCTGAGCCTCGTTTACATAGCGTTCGGGAATCACAAAGTTTTGTGTATAAGCCTGTAGCAGATTGTTATAATAATAAGCATTGGAGCCGGAAACAGCGGGAAAAAAGTAATTGGAGAAAACGTTCATCAGATTGTTGCCCATCAAGTAACCGAGAGCATAACCACGCTCGGAATGAGTGCCCCACACATGCAGGATGTTCTTGCCCTCAATCTGGCTGAGTTGTCCGTTTACCTGAGCACTTAGAAAGGATAGTAGAAAAAATAGTAAAATAGCGGTACAAGTTAGCTTTCTTTTCATGATTCACCTCTTGCTACAATACTTGGAGATTGGATAAAAATGTCAAGATAAAAGACAAGACTGTTTTTTGCGCTAGGCTTTTAACTCACAATTACGCTGTGTGTTAGTTGTTTTGATTTATATCTGAACTTATCGCAGCGTAATTGTAAGCCAAAACATGATTAGCTTGCTTGACAAAAACAGAGCATAGAAAAGCGTAGCGTTGATTAAGGATTATGCATAGAGGAAAATGAAACATAATAGATTAGACATATTAGAAAAATTCCCCATCCCCAAAGCGATTTTGTATTTGGCATTGCCCAGTGTGCTTAGCATGATGGTGAACATTCTGTATAATTTAACCGATACTTTCTTTATCGGGAAACTGAATGATCCATATCAGATGGCAGCGGTGTCGATATCCTTACCCTTGTTTGTATTTCAGATGGCGATTGCGGGCATCTTTGGAAATGGTGGGGGCAGTTATTTATCCAGATTATTGGGCAAAAAGGATTTTGCGGCAGCGAAAGAAACCACCACTACTGCAATATTTAGCTCGGCTGTAGTTTCCGTAGTGTTGGGAATAGTGGGAATACTATTGATTCCCCAGTTCCTGAATGCGGTGGGGGCAAGTGATGTTACTGGGCTGTTTGCGCGACGTTATATTTTTATCATACTCTTGGGTAGTCCCTTAGTTATGCTACATTTTACCATGGTGCAGCTTTTAAGAGCAGAAGGAGCAGCCAAGGAAGCCATGAACGGCTTGTTTATCGGCACAGGGGCGAACATTATCCTAGACCCCTTGTTTATATTTGTATTTAATATGGGTGTAACGGGTGCTGCAGTAGCCACTGTAATAGGTCAGGCTTTAAGCACGAGTTATTACTTTAGCTACTATCTTAGGAAAAAGAGTCTGGTAGCTCCCTCGCGCAAATACCTGCACCTTCGTTGGCAATGCTATAAGGAAATACTCTTCATCGGCATTCCTGCTTCCCTCAGTCAGATTATGATGGGCGTGGGTAACACTATAGCTTTTAAACTTGCTTCTGTATATGGTGATCACAGTATAGCCGCTATGGGGGTTGCATCACGTGTTTTTTCCATACCGATATTTGTGTTTATCGGGATATCAGTTGGCGTGCAGGCACTTATCGGGTTTAACTACGGGGCGCATAACTATGTCCGTATGAAACAGGCAATACGTACTTCTTTGACCATTAGTTTAAGTTTGGGTGCTATCTTTACGCTTCTGTTTGCGCTGTTTCCCCGTGCCTTAATATCAGCTTTTATCACCGATCCCAAAATTATGGATATTGGCGTGGTGATTCTTGATGCCTACGTTTTTGCCATCCCTTTTGCAGCTATAGGAATGATATTAATGGCAAGCCTTCAAGCAATGGGAAAAGCCCTGCCAGCTCTTATTGTCGCCTTATCAAGGCAGGGAATTGTGTATATCCCTGCCATCTATATGCTAAACAATCTATTTGGATTTAAGGGACTAGTCTTTGCTTTGCCTACCGCTGATGGGATAACAACGTTAGTGTCCTTCTGCTTTGTATATTTCATAGCCAAAAAGCTGAAACAACCTAAACACGCATTAGAACTTGGTAAGTGATTCGTCACCAGTAAGCAAAGTAAGCAAAGTTCTTCTTGACACAAAAAGCTCATTTTTAGTAGGGGTTAAGCCATGATAACAAACAAAATACATGGAGGAATCATGTCCAACAATTTGAAATACGGCAGCATCAGCTCCCGTGAATCTATCGAACTGGAGGAGAAATATGGAGCGCATAATTACCATCCGCTACCAGTCGTTCTCGCTAAAGGTGAAGGTGCGTTCTTATGGGATCCCGAAGGAAACAGATATTACGATTTCCTTTCTGCCTATTCTGCGGTAAATCAAGGGCATTGCCATCCGAAGATTATTCAGGCTCTAATAGACCAAGCCAAAGAACTTACCCTCACTTCCCGCGCCTTCTTCAATAACAAGCTTGGCGAATACGAAAAGTATATTACCGAGTACTTCGGGTATGACATGGTTCTGCCTATGAACAGCGGTGCTGAAGCAGTGGAAACCGCCATGAAGCTTGCCCGGAAATGGGCTTATAACGTGAAAGGTGTAGAGCCAGATCGTGCTATGATTGTCTTTGCAGAGAATAACTTCCATGGGCGTACCATTTCCATCATTTCAGCTTCCTCAGATCCCGATTGTACCGATGGCTTTGGACCTTTCACCCCAGGCATAGCCAGGGTTGCTTATGATGATGCTAACGCTCTGAAAGTATTTTTGCAAAAGCATAGTAAGAATGTCGCTGCCTTTATCGTAGAGCCGATTCAAGGTGAAGCTGGAGTGTATGTTCCTCAAGATGGTTATTTGAAAGATTGTTTCGAGCTTTGTAAAGAACACAATGTGCTGTTCGTGGCAGATGAAATCCAGACAGGTTTGGCTAGAACAGGCAAGCTGCTTGCTTGCGATTATGAGAATGTGCGCCCTGATATGCTGATCCTTGGCAAAGCTCTTTCCGGTGGTGTTCTTCCTGTGTCCGCAGTTCTTGCAGATAAAGACATTATGTTACAGATAAAGCCCGGTCAGCATGGCAGCACTTATGGTGGATTTCCGCTTGCTTGCGCAGTTGCGAAAGCATCCCTGGAAGTGCTTAAGGAAGAAAAGCTTGCCGAACGTGCTTTTGACCTTGGTAAGAAGTTCCGTGCTGCACTCCGCAACATTAAGCACCCGATGCTTAAATTGGTGCGCGGCAAAGGTTTATTGAACGCCATTATCGTAGAACCCAAAGATGGAAATGAAGCTTGGGATGTTTGCCTGAAACTGAAAGAAAAAGGCATCCTGTGTAAACCTACTCACAGACACATTATCCGTTTGGCTCCACCTTTGGTTATCACCGAAGAACAGCTTATGGAATGTATACAGATTATCACTGATGTATTCAACGAATTGTAAACTTGACTAATAATTACAGTAATGGGGTGGATAAACCACCCCTCTTTTTTTCAGGAGAATTACTATGAGCATAGCTGCAGATTTCAAAAGCGGTTTTGTAGCCATTATAGGCAAGCCAAATACAGGGAAATCCACTCTGATGAACTTAATCTTGGGGGAAAAGCTCTCCATTACTTCTGCTAAGCCCCAAACTACCCGTTATGCCATAAAAGGTATCTGGAACACACCCAAGCATCAGATTGTATTTGTGGATACACCTGGATACCTGAAACCCCGTTATGAGATGCAGGAAAAGATGATGCGGATATGGAACGATGCCTTTAAAGATGTGGATTTAGTAATCTTTCTGGCGCAGATATCAGGCTTTCCCAGCGAGTATGATACGGAAGTGCTGGAACGGCTGAAATACCTGAAGAACCCGCAATTGGCAGTATTCAACAAGCTGGATTTATGTCCTGATGCAAAGCTGGAAGACCTGAAGGCTCATCTACCAGATTCGATTACAGAGTGCATCATGGTATCAGCTAGGACAGGGGAAAATGTTCCGGAATTGATAGACACGATTAAGAAATACATCCCCTACCATGATCCATATTATGAAGAAGACCAACTTTCGGATTTACCCATGCGTTTCTTTGCCAAAGAGACCATACGGGAGGCTATCTTTCATCAGTTTGAGCAGGAAATACCCTATGCCACAGCCGTGATAATTGAACGCTATAAAGAAGGCGAAGATAAGGTTGTGATTGATGCCGTGATTTGGCTGGAACGCCAGAGCCAAAAGCCAATCATCATTGGCAAGAACGGAGAAAACCTTAGAAAAATAAGGGAATATGCCGAGCGTGACTTATCCAGATTCATCCAGATGGAAGTGCAAATCCACCTCTGGGTGAAGATAAACCCGAATTGGAGAAAAAAGGGCAACGCTCTGCGTGAGCTTGGTTTCGATTAATCCCATCTTATTCTTGTAAAGTAAAGTAGAAGGTTGCGCCGCAGCCAGGTTCGGTTTCCACCCAAATGTTGCCACCATGCCGTTTCACAATGCGTTGCACCGTAGCCAAACCCACCCCCGTGCCAGGGAAATCAGTTTCTTTGTGCATTCTCTGAAAAGCTCCAAAGAGATTAGTAGCAAGGGACATATCAAATCCTGCGCCGTTGTCGCTCACATAGAATACGGGCACATTGTTCTTTATGGTTTGGGCTACTTCGATTTTGGCACTTGCTTGCTTGCTGGTAAATTTCCATGCGTTTTTCAGTAGATTAGTAAGGACTATTTCCAGAAGCTTGCTATCTCCCTGTGAAGCAAGATGAGGCTGTATTATTGTTTCTACCATTCTATCGGGATTTTCTTCATGTAGTCTGCCCATTATAGTAGCTGCAAGGGCAGTAAGATCAACTTGTTCTGGTTTAATTTCCTGCTTACTAATCTGTGAAAGCTTAAGTAAGGCTTCTATTAAATGCCCCATACGTTTAGTTTCGTGGACTATCCTATCGATGTATTGCTTTGCTTGTTCATCTAACTTATCCTGATAATCTTCACTTAAAGCTTGGCTCCAACCAGAAATACCTCTTAGGGGAGAACGAAGGTCGTGGGACACAGAATAAGAGAAAGCCTCCAGCTCTTTGTTGGCAGCTTTCAGCTCTATTGTGCGTTCAGCAACTCTTTGCTCCAGCTCTTCATTAAGTTTTTGTATGGCTTCGTCAGCTCTTTTTTTCTCTGTAATATCAATATAAAGGGCGACTAACTCTCCTGAATCTAACTTTAGCACATAGTTATCCAGCCAGTATTCCAGCTCGTTATCTTTATAGCTAAAAGTATCGCAACGCTTGGGAATTCCAGTAAGGTTTGTTTCGATGAAAACGTCCAAAAGCCCTTTATTCTTCAAATCTGGGAATACTTCAGAAACTTTACGTCCGATTATCTCATCATGCTTTGCTTTAGTAATAATCTCGCCTGCATGGTTAATATCCCTGATAATAAAGTCTTTACCATCCTCGGTGGGTTCATAAACAGACACTCCATTGCTCATGTTTTCAAACAGCTCTCTGAATCTAAATTCACTTTCCTGAAGAACTTTATCGGCTATTACTTTTTCGGTGATATCACGAATAATATGCACTGCCCCAAGCAATTTGCCTGCATCATTAAGAATGGGATATACGGATATCAAAGCCCATTTGTCACCCAATTTAATTTCAGCACTTGCCTTTTCTTTAGTATTCTGCAAAACTGTATAAGGGCAGCCAGTTATAGGTTTATCGATTCCGTGAACAACACGCCAACAGTGTTTCCCTATTATATCTTCGTTGGACAATCCCAGCATCGCTTCTGCTGCTATATTGGTTCGGATTATTCTGCTATCGGTATCTAGCAACCAAATAACGTCACTAATACTATCGAAGGTGGTTTTCCATTCCAGAGCGATCTTCTGATACTCGTCTTTTAATATAGTTTTATCTCTTTCTAAAAGCAATTGCTGACGCAGCCATTCACTATTGTTGCGACGCTCCATGAGGGCTATCGTTAGAGCAACGCCGGAGATTAGCATCAAGGTTGTAAGAAGAGATAGCCACAGTCTTCCCCTTAATGGTAGAAATAGCTCGCTTTTATCCACTTGCGCAATCATGTACCAGGAAGTGCCTTTAACGTTTCGGCTTGCAGCCACTACTTTTACTCCCTGATAGTTTATCCCTTCAGAGATATTTTCCTGACCCATGACAGAGCGTACAGAGGGGAGTCTGGGATTATCTGCAATTGTAAGCCTCAGTTTCATTGCCGTATGCTGCTGATGCCTAAGTTCATTGATAAATAGAACATCGTTGCCATCGCGGCGCACCAATATAGTCTCGGCTGTTTTGCTGGAAGTAGGCCAGGATTGCACGATAGGGAAGAGGTTTTTACGTGGGTCAATCTGTAAAACCCAAACACCAATTGGTTTTGAGAAAGCTACATTGGGATTCTTAACTGGCACCCAATAAGACATATTTATCTGAGGTATGCCCTCAACAGGATTATCGGCATCAATATGAATATCTGTACGGATGATTTCATCACTCTCCAGTGCTGTGGTTAAGAATTGATTATGGAAGCTAGACAATGTGTCCATTTCAGCAGGGAATGACTTTACAACAACCCCGTTTGTATCAAGCAGACCAATCCAAGAATAATCATTCTGTCTTTGGAAGGATAGTATATACTGGCTTAATATTGAACCGTTGTTAGGGTTGGTTTGATTTGTAAGCAATAGGTAGGAATCCATTTGAATTGCGGGAGTTTCATGGACTTGCTTGGCGTCTTCCATGCGCTCATGATTCCACATTTCAATTTGCTTTACTTTTAGGTCTGCTATAGAAGAGAGATCGTTGAAAGCGTTGGTTTTTAAAAGTTTGGTTTCATGCTGAACATAGTATATTTCTAAGATTCCAAACACGACAATCAAAAGGATAAAGCTGAGCAAGGGGATATGCTTTGTTTTTACAAAGCTATTTATATTTGAAACACTTTCAAGGTTTAGGTCTTTCTTAAATATATGTTTACTAAGCTCAGCTTTTGGGTTTATTTTCATTGTTACTTCCTTGCATCTAAATGCAGGCATAGTGAAATGATACAACACCACCCACAAATACCACTCAATATATGATGGAATTTCATGTCAAGTAAAAAATGCCCATGTTTCCACTAAAAAGGTGAGAGCTTCGTGCAATGTGACAACGAAAACTGCAAATTGTGCAGACAAAACTGCAAACTGTCGCATCCTTATGCATCGTAGGGCATCCTTAACAAGACTATCTGAGAGTGTTTGTGACAAGATATCTGCAAATCGGATCACTGAAATTTGCAAATTGTGACACGAAAACTGCAAATTAGTATTATGCGAGAAAACGTGAGCTTTAGAAAACAAGCAACAAGAGAGTGCTTGTGATCTTCAATCAACAAGATGGCTTACAATCATCAAAACGAACTATAAAAACCTTCGGAAAAGTTGTTAGCGGATACATCGATGATATTTTGCTATTGACGATAATATAATCATTGCATACCTGACATTAATGAGAGGTTTGATGAATCATGACATCGGAAAACAAAGATTCTAAGCTCAAAGAAGAGTTGGTAAAAGCCCGCATAGAGATTCAAGATCTTAAAGAGGAGAATTACAAACTTAGGAAGTTACTCGGGAAGTCTGATTCAGTTAATGACCCATCCATAGAAGAGCAGGTACCAGAACACGAGGAGGGAGAAGACTCAATAGCTCATACAGTTGAAGACAACCAGTTCATTAACGACTTCTATCAGGTAAACAAGCTCTCCACTCCGGAACAGAAAATTGCCCTTTTTAGGAGTCTTTTCAAGGGAAGAGACGATGTCTATGCCATCCGATGGTCTGGGAAGGGTGGCAAATCAGGATATTCTCCAGCCTGCGTAAATGATTGGAAACCTGGAATATGTGGAAGATTTCAAAGGGTATCATGTGCAAACTGCGACCATAGAGAACTTATAGCTATAACCGATAAGGTAATTTTTGGGCATCTTAATGGAGATGTCGTCATGGGGTTATATCCGTTAATGCCTGATGATTCATGCTATTTTCTCGCTTTGGATTTTGATAAAAAGGACTGGCAATCTGATGTAATTGCATTTCGAGAGACCTGCCAGGTTAACAAGGTACCTGCTTATATAGAAAGATCACGCTCTGGCAATGGAGCACATGTCTGGATATTCTTTGAAAAACCGGTTATTGCACACATAGCCAGGAAGTTAGGGTGTGCTCTACTGACAGCTACAATGGAGAATCGCCACGAAATCGGGTTGGATTCTTATGATAGGTTGTTTCCCAATCAGGATACAATGCCCAAAGGAGGTTTTGGGAATCTGATTGCCTTACCGATGCAAAAAGAAGCCCGCAAGCAGGGCAACAGTGAGTTCGTTGATCAGAAACTAAAACCTTATGGGGATCAATGGGCTTACCTATCAAAAATACATAAACTCCCACCAGAAAAAGTCAACCAGATTATTGCTCTAATGACAATAAATAACCAACCCATAGGGAACCTGCGAGCATCTGCTGAAGAAGAAGATCTGCCTTGGGAAAAAGTAACTAAATCCGAGCCAGGTTATGAGAACCTTCCAGCGCAAGTAAATGTATTCGTTAGTAACATGATTTTCATTGAGAAAGGAGATTTACCACAGAAACTGATCAACAGGATTATCCGTCTTGCTGCCTTTCTCAATCCTGACTATTATCGAACACAGGCTTTAAGACTGCCTCTTTATAATAAGCCCAGAATCATTAATCTATCGTCTGAAAGTCTGAAGCATATTGCCATCCCCAGAGGTTGTTTAGAAGACCTGATTAAGATGTTTGAGCAATTGAGTGTTGAATCTTGTATTCAAGATAAAACCGAACATGGGCTGGAGCAGAGTTTTGAGTTTAGGGGCAACCTCTATGATGAGCAACAAAAGGCAGGAAAAGAGCTGCTTCGCTATAGCAATGGTATTTTATCCGCTTCAACAGCCTTTGGCAAGACTGTCGTGGCACTTTGGTTGGTTTCTCAAAGAAAGACAAGTACCTTGATTATAGTGCACCGAAGACAGCTTCTCCAGCAATGGAAAGAACGAATTGCTTGTTTCTTGAATATCCCACTTAAAGAAATCGGAGAAATCGGTGCAGGCAAAGATAAACGAACCATGAAGATAGATATTGCGATTATCCATAGCCTATATCGTAATCAAGAGGTAAAAGAGTTTGTGCAAGATTATGGAATGGTAATAGTGGATGAATGCCATCACATTTCTGCTTTTTCGTTTGAACAAGTACTTAAAGCTGTAAAAGCCAGATATGTATATGGGCTAACTGCGACTCCCATCCGGAAAGATGGTCAGCATCCTATTATGACTATGCAGTGCGGACATATCAGGTATATCGTTGAAAGCAAGAATAATCTGCAAACTTTCACCCAATCAGTTATCATCAAGGATACCGATTTTACCTTACCGGCATTGAGCAACTCAGCAATCTTAAATATTGTTGAACTGTACAACGCTCTAACTGAGGATGAAGCCAGAAACAATGTGATCCTTGATGATGTCATTGCAGCAGTCGTGGCCAGAAGAAGCCCGCTAATTTTGACTGAAAGGACTGCTCATGTTGACTTCTTTGAAGAGAAACTAACTGGCTTCGCCAAGAATATCATAGTGCTTAAAGGTGGGATGGGAAGGAAACAACTCAAAGCTATAATGGACAAGCTTCACTCCATCCCGGAACATGAGGAAAGGCTGATCATTGCAACTGGCAAATACATCGGAGAAGGCTTTGATGACAGCAGGCTGGACACTCTCTTTCTCACGATGCCTATATCTTGGAAGGGGACACTGCAACAGTATGCCGGTAGATTGCATCGCACTCATGAATCAAAAACAGATGTGTTGATCTATGACTATGTGGATAGAAATGTACCAGTTTTTGCGGCAATGTACCAGAAGAGATCGAAAGGGTATAAATCTATGGGATATTCTGTTAGAGAGATTTAGCGGAACTACATGATTATTGTTTTAATAACTTGTCCAGCCCTAGGGGTGAGTTTCAAAGGTTCCCAATCTCATCTGTTATCAATACTATCCTTGTACCGATTAACATTGGGTCAGGCAAGGCAGGAAGAGTTGCTTGAGCATATCTTCAAGAACTGTGAGGATAGCGAGGAGCTAAAAGAGCTTTTTATCAATTTGAGCCCATACTTTAGAGATTTATCCAGATAAAACTCACAGACAAACTCATGCAACCAAAAGTTGAAAAATCTTGAATTATGAAAGCTTTGAAGTTTCTACAAGTGCACAGATTACAAATTTAACGCTATCTTCACCTATCCCATTTGTACTCGATCAGGTCCACATAACCGTCATAACCCATAACAGAGTCCAATCCATTGTACTCGTCTGAATGCTTAAATGTGAGATACTTCACATCTTCGATGACTTTAGTATCTGGTTTGCGCTTGTGATCATAGTAACTCTTTGGGGCGAGAACAAACTGTCTAAACGGCTCGTTTAGTTTCCAGTTAGAGCCCAGTCGTTCCTGAAAGATAGCATTAATTCTTGCTGTGTTTTTTGCCAATTCCTCTGCGTAAGTACATACTTGTTGGGCGGCGCTGTTGGCAGATCCGCTTCCATTAGTGTACTTGGTTTCAATAATATACAAATTTCTGTCATCATCGTAAGCAACAAGATCAACTCTCATTTTTTCAGTAATGACTTCCCCTAAGGGGATTTCATATCCACAAGTGATAAGCTTGGTTTTGTTTTGTTCAACCAATCGCAATTTTGCTTTTGATATGAATAGTTCCCATGCCATGCGTGGTTCTTTTCTACTAATATTGGGCTGATCAAAGTGATCGTAATTAAACAGGTACAGTGGTTTAGTCCGGGTTATCATGATTAAAACCTCCTTGGTTTCATTTTGTGAATACACACTTGAAGTTTCGATTGATAGTATGAGGTTAAAAGACAATCGCTATTCACCCTTACTTCCGTTAATCGATACATTGTAACTAAGATACAGTGCATTCGTGAAAGCTATTGCCTGATTCTAATGGCGCTGAAACCCAGCATCTCCTAGCGTCGGCAATATCAAGAACGAGTTTAAATATCTTTTCATTCTTATAAATATTTTCAGTGCCCATCTCCAAATCCTGGTTGTGAAGGTAATCCCCCCATTGAGAATGATCTGATGGACAAATCTTACCTTGATGCTCGTCATTTATAAAGTAAACAAGCAGTAAATGAGGATGATAACCCTTGGACTTCAGATAAGAATATGTTGCAAGTCGATTAGCATATTGGTAGTATTTATTAAACCAAGAATCCTTGAACGTATCGTACTTTGCAATCCTTAATTCTGAAGCAGTAGATTCAAAAATACCAGAGATTACTTTACTACTGTTTTCTCCAGCTTTGCAAGATGATTCTGATTCTCCAAGATGCGCTTTTGCTTCAACAAGAATAACATCTTTATTTGTGGCTCTGTGTGGTTGATTATTTGTTTCGATATAACCGATTGCATCCCAATTCTGTTGTTTTCCAGTATCTGGCCAAAGCCATTCGTCTCTTACATCATTGTCTTTGATAAATTCAAGTCGAATCAATTCCGAGTCGTACCACGCTTCTTTGTTACAGTTGAACTTGAAATCCAACCAATTAATACAATGGTTCTCGTCAGTAACTCCTAGTGCACTAATAACTGCAGCATTGAATGCATTCCTGTGTCTGCCCATCCATCTAAGTAGGTGGCATTCGCTTCCATATCCATAACCGATATTACCCATGGCTTCTCCTATTCTTATTATGATTCATTTGAAAGAAATACTTCAAAAAATTCAGCACTGAAATTCACCTTCAACCAAGCACCATGATAAGCAATTTTAGTCAAGGTCATTGCGTGATACTTCGGAAAAGCAGTTCTGCCATAGCTCTTTAGCAAGCTTACAACATGGTTTATTGTAGGTTCAGTGTTACCATTTTCCAGGGCTTTCGCAGCAAAGGTCTCGAAGATGAGTTTTAGAACCTTGGGCTTTCCATGTATTAGCACTCTCTTAAAGTGTTTCGCTTCTTCATCGTTGTATCCTGCTATCTGCTGCAGCAGGGCTATTGTCTGTTCATGATAGATAAGCATGCCATAGGTCTCTGCTAAAATGCTTTTAAGTATAGGATGTGGATATGCTTGCTTCTTCCTGCGCCTATTCAAGTAGTCATTGATGCGCTTATCCGGTTGGGGGGCGTTAAACACAATAAACGCCATTAGTTCATTGAAAGAGCAGGGCATGAATTTCTGTAATGCCTGCTGGGTGCAGCTAGCATCGAGATGAAAGACCCCCGCTGTATCACCTTTTGCGAGCATGGCGTAGGTGATGGCATCATTGACTGGAATTGTATCCGAGTTTATGGACAATCCTCGGTTTTCTTTGATCCGAGCAAAGCAATTCTGCATATCCAGAAGAGCATCCAGCTCAAATATGCTTAAGATAGGATAAGCAAGCTTCTCTAAAGCCTGCAAATCAAACTGGCAGCATGGTATTGCCTGACTGCGGAGCACAATCGGCAAGGGGGCATTTTTCGGTATAATAGCGAAAATGGTTGGCATATACCCAATACCTTCAAATATCCCCTCTAAATCCGCTGTAATGCTCACTGCTGCTGAGTACAGATAGTCTTCCAAAGCGAAACAAGAGAAATCAATGGATTGCATTATCGCAGCAAAAACAGACTCTGAATATCGGGGCATCATCTCAGTTAGCCATTCGATTTTATCAAAAGATACCCCCAAGACCTTAGCGACAGCACTAAACAGACCTTTAGTAGAATAGCGACCATAGGTGCCGACAGCTACTATCTGACAATCGCTCAAGCTGTTTTGAACGGTTTCGACAAGCTCCGCCAGTGAACCTTTAGGGATATGCAAATTGACTTGATTATTAGCCTTATATGATATGTAAGTGCATCCACAGAGCCCGTTGAGCTGCTCTTTGTTGATAATATTCGAAACACCCTTATTCATCTGCAAGGGTAGCTCAGACAAGAGATCAAGCTCAATACGCTCAGCAATTGCAAGCGTGTTTGATATAGCCTCGGCTGGATGGTTGATAAGCTTTTTCATCTCGTGGGGAGATTTGAAATAGTATTCATTACAGGCAAATCTCTTGCTTTCTGCGGATTTGAAGTCCAATCCTCTGCGTATGCAGTTCAGCGCATCGATTGCTTCTGATTGTCGTTCATCCAGATAGTGGCAGTCGTTGGTCAGCACCACCGGAGTCTTAGTTTGATACGCCAGATTCAGCAGCAGGTTCATGGCAAGCGTTTCCTGAGGCAATCCATGGTTCTGAAGTTCCAGATAGTATCTGTCGCCAAAGACGGATTTATACCAGTTAATAACCATTAAAGCATCATCCTGCTTATCCTCAAGCAGAAGTGTCCCCAATTCTCCCACCACACTGAATGAAAGACATATCAAGCCTGCAGATTGTGCTGCCAACTGACTTTTACAAATCTTGGGATCTACGCTGTCATTCTCATAGGCAAGACAAATCAATCTGGATAGATTGTGGAACCCTTCCAAATTTTGGGCTATCAGAATTAATGAAAAGGCTCTGCCATCGCTGAGATCATTAACAACACTGATCTCCAGCCCGATGATGGGTTTAATCCCAAAGTCCCGGCAGGTCTGGCTAAATCGCACTGCTCCTGCAATTGAATTTCTGTCTGTGATTGCGACGGCAGGCATCTTGAATCCCTTAGCTTTTTTGACCAGATTCTCGATCTGGCAGGCTCCATCTAGCCAACTGTATTCAGTGTGAACATGTAAATGAACAAATGACATTTTATCCTCTTAAAACCCTATGCTCTTTCTATGGCTATTTCCTGCCCAAGGCTGCTCGAGATTGGCATATTTGATGATATCAGCCATCTCAAGACGTTTATGCTCACCAGAGCGAGAAATGACCTCACTGCAAGCATTATTCACAACAAGCGCTATCTGTCCCCCCGTGAAGCAGTAGGTCTGCGCCAGATAGTTTGTGTCCAGCTCTGCTGCACCAGGGATGTCTTTACGGAGATGCAGCATCCAGAGTTTGTTTCTCTCTTCGTAATCGGGAGCGCTGAACCTTAGCTTCAGATGGAACCTGCGGAAGTATGCTTCGTCTATATTACCGTCCAGATTTGTGGTTAATATCATTATTCCTGGGAAACTTTCCATCGCTTCCAACATGATGTTCTGGATTGAATTGTCTGTCCTGGAGGCGTGGCTGTTTCTTTCGCTTCTGTTGTGAATTAGCTGATCGGCTTCATTGATGAGAAACACTGGTGGATTTTCCAATTCGACAGACATCTTATGCATCAAGGCAAATGCATTCTTCACCAGCTTTTCAGATTCGCCATAGTAACTATTACGCAAAGCTGCACAGTCTATAGCAACTAATGGCTTAGCCAGAGCATTGGCGACTGCTCCTGCGGCATAAGTCTTGCCTGTACCCGGCTCCCCATAGAATAATGCAATCAGTCCCTTTTGATTGTTTGTATGTATTCCCATTCCCCAACTGGCAATGTCCAGGCAATCCGCTTGTTTGTAGCGTAGAGTCAAAGATATCAGCAGCGCCTTATCCTGCTTGGGGAGAATCAGATCATCGATTGATTGCTCCACCTTAACCAATTGCAGGGCATTATTCTGGGAAAGGAAAGAACTCAGTAGCGGGATTTTAACCATCTTTATCTCTCCACACAGCCGTAGCATTAGCTCTTCAGGAATCGTTATCTCACTGCGATTCATGTAGGACTTGGTATCTTGCACTTGCAGCAGGTTTTGCCTGATAAGTTTGGAATCTGGCAGTAAATATCTGGTGTAGTTCTTAAGATCAGAGTTATTATTGCAGATAATTTCCAGCAATTCATGTTCTGTCATGCCATTGTCCTGGGTTGCCTGAGTATAGAGAACCAGTAGCATGATGGATAGCTCTATCTTATCAAGTTGATGTTCATGAATAAGGCCGGCAATAGCCAGCTCGATTCGGGCTTGACCAATCTTAACTAACAAGGGTTCAATGCATAAGAATAAAACATTCGGCTGGATAGTTCTGGCTCTTCTCCGATGGCTTCCTTCAATTTCACCAAAGCAACTGAAGATAGTGTTCATACATTGTTTCAAATCACTTATGAAATCCTCATCAGACTGCCAATCCTCTGCAATAAGTCTGCCAATCTCATCGGGAATACTCCTGCCCAAAATCTTCATTATCAATACGTTGCTCAACACATACTCGCCTGCCAACAGTATTATCGGATTGATATGATAGTTGCTCCTGATGGTTTCATCGAAGGATATGATCTGGCGGTCGAGCAGGCTTTCGATGTATGCCAGGCAGGTATTGGTATCATAGACATTCATCTTTAGCTCACTGCATAGGGCATTCCAGGGCATACTTGTGCCCATGCGCTCTATGTGCTTTTTCCACAGAATGGCAATGCACAATACATCCATCTTGCTAAGCTGATATTCAATAAATTCCGGGTGTGAAATCAAAGGGGAAATCTCTTTGCGCATTTTTCGCTGAGCTCCCAAAGGGGGAGTTGTCTGGCTTGCTAAAGTGGTTTTTCTTCCCTTCTTACCTATCTTGTGGTTTACCTCCAGAAATGACTCTGGATCATTCATCATCATCACCTGATGCAGAATGTTGACCGGGCACATCAATTCATTTTTCATCATCTTATCCCTATAAGAGCAATTAATTAGAGTTCTTCCACTGCTGTTAATCTGTTCACAGCATATTGCACCTGATACTGGGTTTTACCTGCTCTTATCACCGTCATGATATGATTGAACAATTCTTTTTCTTTAGGCTCAACGATCTTATCCAGAAAATCTGTCATGTCACCATCCGTAAGCTTGCGGTATCTGGAGGCTGTAGTGAAATACTTCAAAACTTCTTGTGTGTCCGGATTGGGATGGCTGCTTATCTTTACTCTCTTTTGTTCAACGATATAGCCATGCAACTCCATGATGATTTTTATCATATAACCGATAACTTGTTTGAATTGGATGAAGCTGTCTCCATCTTCTGGTTTATTGGGATAAAATGCTACCAATCTGTAAGACATCGCTTCTGCTGCCGGCTTTTCCAGCTCTGTGGCAGTTATCATGCGGATGATGTTTTCTCTGGAGCAAAGGAAAGCCCACAATCTATTAGAATCGAAAGTATCGCTTTCCAGCAAATTCCGCAGCCTGGGGCTTAGCAAATGTAAGGGAATGGGATGCGCTTCGTCAAACACGAAAGGCATTCTATACTTCCCGTACAGCCTTTCACCAAGACCAGTGATCAGACACATTTCTTCTGATGCCTGCCCACTGCTAAAGTCCACAAACAGCTTTGTGGCTCGGTAGATTATACTAAGTGCATCGAGTTTCATTGTCTTAGCCTCCTTTATATTAAACTCTTTAGATATACGTGCCATATTTGGGCGGTATACCTAACCGTCAAGAAGTATTTTCTTTGGCTACAGAAAAAACCTCATGCATATAGATACGTTTTTCAGGATTGAAACTATCATAACTTGGAATCCTCAACGAGATAAAACCATGCGCATCGCTAACAAACAAGCTCAAAACTTGCTACGCTTACACCTCAACGCCACGCGATTCCCACGTGATTCCCACGTCGCCACATGGGAATCACGTGGGAATTACCTGAAAATTACCTGCTGTTTTTGCAAGATTGGTTTTTGTGAAAGCGGAGAATTACGTTTACCCCCACAGAATGTTATACTAAATTCTCCTCTATGGATGGTACTAAGAGACTTTGGATTCAGCGCATTATAACTAATTTTTGAAATAGTTAAGTCACAGTCCGTTTTTGCCATTGACAATCTAAGTCATTCTCACAAAGAGTGTTTTCAATGAAATCAGGTATTATTCCAATAAAATAGTATAGATTAACTAGCGAATAATGGTAGGTAGATGATTACAGATTTTCAGGCAAAGTACTATGCTTACGAGCTTAGCAGGAAAGGCGGTTCCGGTGTGGAAAGAGTCGGCAGGGCGCTATTCGATGCTTGTGTGGACTTGAACCCGCACCAGATAGAAGCATCACTCTTCAGCCTTCGTTCGCCCATCTCCAAAGGTGTATTACTTGCCGATGAAGTAGGTCTTGGGAAAACGATCGAAGCCGGACTGAGCATTTGCCAATATTGGGCAGAGAAAAAGCGAAAAGTCCTCATTATATGCCCTGCTTCCCTCAGAAAGCAATGGGCTTTGGAGCTGCAGGAAAAGTTTAATCTGCCTGTTATCGTGCTTGATGCCAAGACCTCCAAAGACTTGAATAAGCTAGGGCATGAAAATCCCTTTGATGCTAAACAAGTCTGCATCATCTCCATGCACTATGCTGGTCGTATGGCAGAAAATATCAAACTGCTCCCCTGGGATTTAGTGGTAATCGATGAAGCGCACAAACTGCGCAATGCCTACAGGCAGAGCAATAAAATAGGACAGAGAATCCGCTGGGCTACTGAAGGTGTAAAAAAGATACTCATGACCGCCACCCCCTTGCAGAATTCGCTCACAGAGCTGTATGGCATATCCACCCTGATCGATGAAAACATCTTTGGCGATCTACCTTCCTTCCGCACCCAATATATGAATACGGGTGGAGATTTAGTAGATTTACGCGCCCGATTACAGACTTTCTGCTGGAGAACTCTGCGAAGCCAAGTCCTGGAGTATGTCAAATTTACAGAACGCAGGTTAGTAACCCGTCCCTTTACCCCTACAGAAAGGGAACACGAGCTATATATGGGTGTCTCTGAATTCCTCAAGACCGAGGGTAATTATGCGCTGCCCCAGGGACAAAAACACCTGCTGATTTTACTGGTACGCAAAGTACTGGCATCCTCTCCCCATGCTGTGGGAGGTACTCTGGAAATCATCAGAGACCGTCTGGTCAGGCTAAAAAACGAGTTTCAAAAGAAGAAATCCACACTGGAGCAACTGATTATAGATGACTATATCGATGATGACCTGTTGGATGAACTGCTGGAAGATCAGGAAGATTTGGAGACTGAAACTGCTGAGGCGACAGAAGATCCAGATAGCAAAGCCATCCAGATCGATATAGAAAAACTGGAAATAGAGATTAAGACCTTAAACGGATTTATCGAAACTGCCCGTAATTTCGGCATTGATTCCAAGTCTGTTGCCCTGCTTACGGCTTTGGACGTTGGCTTCTCTCAAATGCACAAAATGGGAGCTGCCAAAAAAGCAGTTATCTTTACCGAATCCCGTCGCACCCAAGCCTGGCTAAAGGATTATTTGGAAGCCAACGGCTATGCCGGTGAAGTGCTCACATTCAATGGTTCCAACAAAGATGATGCTACCGGGCAGATATACTCAGACTGGTTTACCAAGAATAAAGCTACGGGCAGAGCATCCGGCTCTCGCCAGGTAGATTTGCGTACGGCAATTATAGACCATTTTAGGGACTTCTCCAGTATCCTCATAGCCACCGAAGCCGGAGCAGAGGGCTTGAACCTGCAATTTGCCTCTCTGGTGATCAATTATGACCTGCCTTGGAATCCCCAGCGCATAGAGCAGAGAATTGGGCGCTGCCACCGTTACGGACAGAAACACGATGTGGTAGTAATCAATTTCCTCAACGAACGCAACGAGGCTGACCGCCGTGTTTATGAGATTTTAACCGAGAAATTTCACTTATTCACCGGGGTTTTTGGTGCTTCAGACGATGTGCTTGGTTCTCTGGAATCAGGGGTCGATTTTGAACGCAAGGTGCTGGAAATCTACCAACAATGCCGTACTCACGAAGAGATTGCCCTGGCTTTCAAAAAACTACAGAAAGAACTGGATTCAGCGATCCAAACCAGGCTGAAAGAGACACGTCAGAAGCTCCTGGAGCATTACGATGAAGACGTGCATGAAAGGCTAAAAACCAACCATACAGATGCTGTGGAGACCTTGGACAGGATTGGCAAGCTATTCTGGAATTTGAGTACTCACATCCTAAGCACCAATGCGTCCTTTAATGAGCAGAATCATACCTTCAAACTAACGAAGTCACCCTGTAAAGACAGCAAGATAGGCATCTATAAACTAATCACCAAAGATGGCGATAATTTTGGCAATGACTTCCTCTACCGCATGAGCCATCCTCTGGGTGAATATGTTCTTGAGCAAGGCAGGAAGAAGCAGTGCACCACATCTGAGGTCATTTTTGATATCTCACATCATCCCACCAGAATCAGTCTGATCGAACAGCTCAAGGGTAAGCAGGGATGGTTAAAGCTCGATTTACTCTCCGTCAATTCCCTTGATACGGAAGAATACCTGCTTTTTACCGCTATTGATGACAAGGGAAATAACCTTGATCAGGAAACCTGTGAGAAACTCATGTGGTGCCAAGGTACTATCTCTGGCAAGACTGTGGATAGCAGCACCGTAGAACCTCGTTTACAGGCAGATGCTGATAGATTCGTAAATGCCACCCTCACCAGGAACCTGGAAGAGAATAATAAGCACTTTGCCGAAGCCCGAGACCAATTGGAAAAATGGGCTGAGGATATGGTAAAGTCAGTAGAACAAGAGCTTGATAACATCAAAAGGCAGATTCAAGAGAAGCAACGTTTATCCAGGCAAAGCACCACCATGCAAGAACAAAAAGACTTGCAGGAAGAGATAGCCAAGCTGGAAAAGAAGAAACGCAAAATGCGGGAAAAACTCTTCAATACTGAAGACCAGATCGCTGAGAAACGGGATAAACTGATAGACGCACTAGCGCACCGCTTAAAACAAAAAACTAAGACCACCACACTCTTTACAATACGGTGGAAGGTGATATGAGTTTAACCACGGAAAGACATATATTAACCACGAAAAGCACGAAAGTACACGAAAAGGGACTAAAAGATTCTTTTACCACGAAAGGCACGAAAACACACGAAAGGGGACTGATGATTTATGGCTGATATGGGCTTAACCACGGAAAACACAGAAAGACTAATCTTTACCACGAAAGGCACGAAAACACACGAAAGGGGACTGATAGTTTATGGGTGATATAATATACAAACAAGAGTCTTACCTAATAAACGGGGCTATTTTTGAAGTTTACAAAGAATTAGGATCTGGCTTTCTGGAAGCTGTATATCAAGAATGCCTTTCCAGAGAATTTACCAGGCAAAAGATTCCCTTTACAGCCCAACCCGAACTGACTATTTGGTACAAAGATGAACCCATATCGCAAACCTATAAACCGGATTTTATCTGTTATGATAAGATCATCATTGAACTTAAAGCTATTACAGAATTAACTCAAGTACATAGAGCGCAGGTACTGAATTACTTGAAGATTACTAAAATGAGTTTGGGCTTACTTGTAAACTTTGGTTCTCATCCCAAGGTTCACATAGAGAGACTTGCATTATGATTTTCGTGTATTTTCGTGTTTTTCGTGGTTAAAAAATAAAGGAGTTTTTGCATGCCCACAACAGAACAACTACGCAGCAAGCTGCTAAATAAACTAAAAGAGCTGTTTCAGCTCAATCAGCCCGATTTGGATTTTGGTTTCTACAGGATTATGCATGCCAAAGCGGATCAGGTGACCACTTTTATTGAAAATGACCTGCTGCAAGTTATCCAAGATGCCTTTGGCGCAGTGGATGATGATAAGAAGACTCAACTGAAGGATGCTATAGATAAAGAAATCCAGTTAGCCAAAGACTACGGCTCAACCGATCCGGAAAATAGCCCCAAAGTCTTGGAAGCACGAGCCAGATATGACGCCATCAAAGACAGTGCCTCCTCTGAAGCGGAGATTTACGACCATCTCTATCGCTTCTTTGAGCGGTATTACGATGATGGCGACTTTATCTCCAGACGTTACTACACCAGAGAAACACCGGGTAAAGCAGCACCTTTCTCTATACCCTACAACGGTGAGGAAGTAAAGCTGCATTGGGCTAATGCCGACCAGTATTACATTAAGACCACAGAGTACTTTAGCAATTTCACAGTGAACCTGACTGAGGCACTCAAGGCACTTAAAGATAAAAAGAAAGCCTCTATGGAAGAGATAGACCTGGAAGACAACAGCGTTCCTGAGGGTTTAAGGCTGCACTTCCGCATAATTGATGCCACCGAAGGTGATCATGCCAACGTTAAAGCCAGTGACACCACCAAACGCTATTTCATTATTCACAAAGAAAGACCACTGGAACTGAATGAGCAGAATGAACTAATAATAAACTTTGAATACAGACCCACCCCAGAAACTAAGAAACAAGATGCTCACAACAAAGAGGCTCTGGAACTTATCATCAAGACTTTAAAAGAGTTTGAACCACGAAATACACGAAATGACACGAAAACAAAAGAAGGGGAACCGCAGAAAGCACAGAATGATACGGAAACAAAAGATGAGGAACCACGAAATACACTAAATGACACGAAAAAGGAAAATGAAGAACCACTGAATACACTAAATGACACGAAAACAAAAGAAGGGGAACCGCAGAAAGCACAGAATGATACGGAAACAAAAGAAGAGGAACCACGAAATACACTAAATGACACGAAAAAGGAAAATGAAGAACCACTGAATACACTAAATGACACAGAAACATTAGAAACAGATGAACAAGTAAAACCAGAGAACTCTGCAGAAATCCCCTTACAAGATACCCTTTCGTGTGCTTTCGTGCCTTTCGTGGTTAATAAATCCCCCCTTCCGTGGGATTCCGTGCTTTCCGTGGTTAAAATCTATTGGGTTGCGCTCTCCACTGTGATCCCCACAGATAAAGAGAAAGATCGCATCCTGCTCACCAAATACATCAATCAATACACAGCCCGCAACACCATGGACTACTTTATCCATAAAAACTTGGGTGCATTCCTGAAACGGGAACTGGATTTCTACATCAAGAACGAAGTAATGCGTTTGGATGATATCGAAAATGCCGAAGCCCCCAAAGTGGAAGACTACCTTGCCAAAATCAAGGTGATGCGTAAGATTGCCGGTAAACTGATCGAGTTTATGGCACAGCTTGAGGACTTCCAAAAGAAGCTCTGGCTCAAAAAGAAGTTTGTGGTGGAGACCAACTATTGCATTACCCTGGATCGGGTTCCGGAAGTGCTGTATCCGCAGATTATAGCCAATGAAGCACAACGGGAAGAATGGGTAAAACTCTTTGCCATAGATGAGATAGAAGGCGATGCCGTAACGCCAGCCTATAGCGTGCCCCTTACCCTAAACTTTCTAAAAGCCAATAATATGCTCGTGCTGGATACCAGTTTCTTTGATGATACTTTCAAAGCTAAACTGCTCAGTTCCATTCAGGATTTCGATGAGCACTGCGATGGACTGCTCATCCATAGTGAGAACTTTCAAGCACTCAATATGCTTAATATGAGGTTTAATGAGCAAGTTAAGGGAGTTTACATCGACCCCCCATATAATACTGGTGACGATGGGTTCGTTTATAAAGACACATTCCCCTCATCAACATGGTTGACTATGATGGATGATAGGCTTAGTTTAGGAACAAATGTGTTAGCTAGCGAAGGTGCTCTTCTTGTTAGCATCGGTGATGAAGAAGTTGAGCATCTATCTACACTTGTCAGAGAAAAATACGACAAAGCATCATTTTTTTCAACTCTCATATGGGAAAAGAAAAAGAAAGCAGCTTTCCTAAGTGACCATATCGCTAAAATGAAGGATTATGTGGTTTGCATAGCAAAAGACCCTGTTAAATTTAATGGGTTGATAGGAGAAATAGCAACTGAAACAGAAACATACCCTTGTGTAAATGCATCAAATCCTAGAGATGTAAGGATTATTCCACCCGGTATTGGGAGTAAGTTTAAGAGCCTAAACTATTACCTGAAAAGTGGTAGCACAATCAGTGCTGGCAACATGGACTTAGTTTTACATTCAGACCTTGTCATAAAAAATGGGATTTTAGCTGAAGAGCTATCAATTGAAGGAAATTGGCGTTATTATCAAGATAGTATGTTGAAATATGCACTAAATGGAACACTATACATAACTCAAGATTTGTATTTAAGGCGCATTGTTAATGAACCAAGAGAGAAGAGGATGAGAGACATTCTATCTCGATTAGGTGAGGATGGAGAAACTGAATACACGCAATATGATGCTAACAAGTTAGGAAGATTTGGATGGGGTACTAACGAAGACGCAAATGATGAGTTACATCAAATCCTCGGTGAGCAATATGCAGTCTCATACCCCAAACCTTCGAAGTTGATACTCCAGCTGATTGCATCATTACGTATTCCATGTGGATACTGGTTAGACTACTTCGCAGGTTCTGGCACAACCGGACACGCTGTAATCAACCTCAATCGTGAAGACGGTGGTAAGCGTAAATACATTCTCGTTGAAATGGGGGATTATTTTGATACGGTGCTGAAACCTCGTATTTGTAAGGTGGTGTATAGCAAGGACTGGAAAGACGGCAAGCCCGTATTAAAAAATGAACCACGAAAAACACGAAAGGACACGAAAAGTGACTTACAAGAAGAGATTTCGTGCGATTTCGTGCCTTTCGTGGTTAATAAATATGGTGGTATCAGCCATTGTTTCAAGTATCTGCGTCTGGAGAGTTACGAGGACACCCTCAATAATCTTGTCTTAGATGCCGATCCTATCCGTGACAAAGCCGTAGCCGGTAGCGATTCCCTAAAAGAGGATTACCTGCTGCACTACATGTTGGATGTGGAGAGCAAAGGCAGCCAGAGTTTGCTCAATATTGATGCTTTTAGTGATCCCACGTCATATACTCTCAAGGTTAAAAAGCCCGGCAGTGATGAGTACATCGAAAAAGCCGTGGACTTGATCGAGACATTCAATTATCTGCTTGGGCTGAGGCTGGAACACTTGAATGAGCCACAGACCTTTGATGCAGCGTTCATGCGTCTGCGAGACCCGGATTTGCCTCAGGATCAGGAAACCAAGCTGATTATTTATGGCGATTTGAAACAAGCCACAGAAGGCAAATGGTGGATTCGCAAGGTGGAGGGCTGGGTTCCCAAGAATCCCTATAGCCCCAATGATGGGTTGCAAGAAAAGGTCCTGATCGTCTGGCGCAAGCTGACCGGTAATCCGGAAGAAGATAACCTCATCCTGGATACTTGGTTCCAAAAGAACCGCATCAGCACTCTGGATTGGGAGTTTGATACCATCTATGTGAATGGCAGCAACAACCTACCTAATCTGCAAAATGAAGGTGAAAGCTGGAAAGTGCGTTTGATAGAAGAAGAGTTTATGAAACGGATGTGGGAGCAAGGATAATGATAATGAGTAGCTATAATAGCAGGCTAAACATAATTAAAACGCATGAATCAGAGCGTAATTCAGTTGTTGCATTTTTTGCATCAACTGGAGATATGGGACAATAAGGATAGATAAATGGCAAAAGACCTTACAAACTCGAATATAGATAGACAGAATATCTTGAATAACCAGTATGCTTTGGATGAAGTTGCCAAAGCAATAGATATATCAGGCATCATCTTCGAAGGCAAGATGGTGTTTTTTAAGCAGCAGGTGGCTGATTTCTTTGAAGTAACTTCACGAACTATAGATAACTATCTAAACAATAACGAAACAGAACTTGCTCAGAACGGATATGAGATATTAAAAGGAAAGCGTCTTAAGCTGTTAAAGTTGATGTTAAAAGAAAAGCATGTCAGCGAAATTGATTTCATTGACATGAAAACACCACAAGTGGGAGTATTTGACTTTAGATCATTTTTAAACCTGGCGATGCTAATGATAGAGAGTGATAGAGCAAGGCTTCTAAGGCAGGCTATTCTGGATATAGTGATAGATACTATTAACGTGAGAACTGGTGGGGGAACCAAATACATCAATCAGCGTGATGAAGACTTTATTCAATCCTGGTTTTCTGAGGACAATTACCGCAAGCAATTCACTTCAGCCCTAAATACCTGTGTTGCTATGGGCAATGTCAAATTTGCGATATATACAGACAAAATCTATCTGAGCATATTCAAAGAGAAAGCCTCAGAGTATAAGGCAATTTTGAATTTGAGGGAACATGACATTGCTCGTGATACATTCTACGCAGAGATACTGGATTTGGTGTCTTCCTACGAATGCGGATTTGCAGATGCACTGATGAAAGAATCACAGAAGCTCGGCAGAAAACTATCCATATGGGAGACAGATAGCTTATTTATGGAATTTGCGTCCCAGGCACACTGGAAACCTTTGATAGATAAAGCCAGGGTTAAAATGGCAAGCCGTGATTTAGCATTCCGTGATGCCTTGCACCTGCAACTGCAGGAATACATCACACCTCTACAAGCAGAAGAGTTTGAGCGCTTCTTGGGAGAAAAGAGTAAAGAGCTTGCAGAGCGATTAGAAGAGGCTAAAGATGTGATGAAACGGCTCAAGGATAGAGAATAGTGCCTTTCAATTACATTACTATCCAACAAGCAATAGATACTCATCTACTGACAGTTCAAATTAGTGGTGGTGGCGATACCGGCATCATTAACAGCGGACAGCTTGAAAGTGTGCTTGGACATATCCAGAATGATGACTACTATCCAAAATTTGAGGACAAGCTTACCCATCTAATATGGGGAGCGTGTAAATTTCATTGCTTTACAGATGGAAACAAACGAATAGCTATCTCATTGGGAGCACAGTTTCTTTTGATAAATGGATATCTGTTATTAGCCGGAAAGTTTATTCACTATATGGAGAACATAAGCTTTCATGTTGCTGCCGGGAACATAGACAAAGATTTATTGTTCAGAATCGTCTGTGCCCTACTGGATGGTAAAGAAGAAAACGAATCTCTCAAATTAGAGATTTTTAATGCAATCAAGGAAGATGAGGGATAAGTAATGGCTCGCAAAGCAAATCTGCAAATTCATAAATTCACCAACAAGCTAATCTTGAATCAGTGGCTAATGAGCCAATTTGGGATTGATCCCCTGCTGGAATATAAAGACAATAGCCGTCCCTTCCACAAGCTGGCAGCACCCATCAAAGATGCCAGGCTGGAGGGTTTCGATAACGATGGCTTACACAAATTTTATCATGCTTTGGTGGAGAGTGAGTTATTTTACAACGAGTTCCACCCTATCAGCAAAGAACAGCTCCTGATCTATGAAGAGAACATAGTTTCCTATACCAGGACGATCAACACGATGCGTAGCCGACCCATTGTCTGGAAGTATTTTCAATGGCTTACCCTGCTCTTTGTGGAAATCTATCTGGATCGCTATTTTACGGATAAAGAGAAGCTTCTGGAAGATTTGAACATCTATGTTGAGCGCTTTAATGCAAAATGGACTGGCTTTCAGAATATAGATCCCTATTCATTGGATGATTTGAACAAGCTCTGCTTACAAAATGCCACAGGTAGCGGAAAGACCCTGCTGATGCATGTGAATCTCCTGCAATTTCGCAACTATGCCAAGAAGTCCCGTGAGGGTAGTGAAATATCCAGAGTTATCCTGTTGAGCCCCAATGAAAGATTGAGCGAGCAGCATTTGGAAGAGCTGAAGCTAAGCGGATTCAGCTTTGCCCAAAGGCTAAATACCAAGCAAAGCGGTAGCCTGGACATGATTGACGTGATTGAAATCACCAAACTGGGTGATACCGAAGGCCCCAATACTATTGCCACCCGCAGTCTGGGAGATCAAAACCTGCTGCTGGTGGATGAAGGGCATCGGGGCATGAGCGGAAAAGAAGAAGGGGTTTGGTTCACCAGACGTTCAGAGCTTTGCGCCAAAGGCTTTACTTTCGAGTATTCTGCCACCTTTGCCCAAGCTGTTGCTGCGGCTGGTAACAAGACCTTTGAGGATAGCTATGCCAAGACCATTATCTTCGATTATTCTTATCGCTGGTTTTATGAGGATGGCTTTGGTAAAGACTACCAGATATTGAACCTGCCCAAGACCTATAGCCAGGTGCAGGATGTCTATCTGACAGCTTGCCTACTGAAGTACTATCAGCAGCTTAAGGTATATGAGGACAAAAAGCTGGAGCTGGTTCCCTTCAATCTGGAAAAGCCTTTATGGGTCTTTGTGGGGAGCACGGTCACCAAGAAAAAGGGCAAACAAGAGATCGAGCTTCCCAATGAAGAATTGCTGGCTGATGTGGGTCAGATTATTGTCTTTATCGCCAAGTTTCTTAGCAATTCTGTGGTGTTCCAAAGCAGTATTCAGCGGATTCTCTATGATAATGGCAATAGTACCGGGTTGCTTGATAAGGACGGAAATGACATCTTTGCCCATTCCTTCAATTACCTACTCAAGGCTATCAATCCCCAGGATGGCATTGAAGCACTTTATCGTGATATTTTAGCGCAACTCTTTAATAATCCCGCCAATGGGCAACTTAGAATGGATAGAATAAAGGGCGATTCCGGTGAAGTGGCTTTGTATCTCGGTAATAGCGATACACCCTTTGGTTTGATAAATGTAGGTGATGCCAAGGGACTGTGCGATCATGTGGATGAGTATGCTAAACAGAATGATATCCAGCTTAGTGTGGGTGATAGCGATTTCAGCGAAGCAATGTTTGTTTCCGTGAAGGATTCGTCCTCTCCTATCAATCTTCTCATCGGCTCCAAGAAGTTTGTAGAAGGCTGGGATTGCTGGAGAGTCAGCACTATGGGACTTATGCATGTGGGCAAGAGCGAAGGAACGCAAATTATCCAGCTATTTGGGCGCGGTGTGCGCCTTAAAGGTTATGAGTGGAGTCTGAAGCGCAGCGGGCATTCTTATGCCACCACAAAGCCTAATTTCATCGAAGACATCGAAACGCTCAATGTCTTTGGGATCGAATCGGACTTTATGGAGAAATTCAGACAATATCTAAAAGATGAAGGTTTGCCAGGTAATGAGAAACGCTTGGTGATTACCATTCCCATGAACGTCACTGCCGATTTTGGCAAAAAGCTCAAGATATTGCGTCCGAAAAAGAAAAAAGACGGCTTGGAATACGACTTTAAGAAAGACGGTCCCGTTCCCACTTTAGGCATTGTCCCGCCTTATCTGCAGAAGAATCCTGTAGTATCGGATTGGTACCCTCGCATCCAGACTATCAAGTCTGCTGGTGCGGTTCAAGGTGGCAACAAGGATGAAGTTAAGCTGAAAAGTAAGCAGATCAATCTGCTGGACATGGATCGCTTGTACTTCGAACTGGAGCGGTTTAAGCGGGAACAAAGAATGTACAACCTCAACCTCACTAAGCAGGGGATGCTGAGTCTGCTTAGCGATTCATCCTGGTATAAGCTGTATCTGCCAGAAACAAGGCTGACACCTCAAAACTATGATGAAGTGCTGATCCTACAACAGATCGCTACTGAATTACTCAGGCGGTTTTGCGAGAAATACTACAATTTCTGTAAGGATTCCTTTATTAAGCCAAGAATGGAGCTAAGAGACCTCACCCGTGAGGATGATAATCTGCCTTCAGATGATGTCTATCGGCTGATTGTGTATGGCGATGACGCTACCGTGATTGCGCAGATTGAAAAGCTAAAACAAGAGATTATAAAAAACAAAGACGATCTATTATCTGTTGGCGACCTCAAGGCTTGTAACTTTGGCAGACATCTCTTTCAGCCCCTGTTCCATGTGCGCAATGGCGGCAATATCACAATTCTGCCCGTAGCCTTTAATGAAAGTGAGTATCAGTTTATTACCGATTTGAAAACATGGTGCGATAAGAACACGAAAGTTATGAAAGATAAGGGGCTGGAGCTATACCTTTTACGTAACTTCAGCAGAGGTAAGGGAGTAGGTTTCTTTGAAGCTGGTAACTTCCATCCCGATTTTATCCTCTGGGTTCTCTCGGAAAGCAAACAGTATGTTCACTTCATTGAACCCCACGGATTGTTACATGAAGGGGTAAATAGCGAGAAAATCCAGTTCCACAAACGCATCAAAGAGATAGAGACCAGGCTTGCCGATCCAAATGTAATCTTGAGAAGTTGGATATTGTCCTGGACTCCCAAGCAGGAGATTAAGCTCCGAGGATATAATACTGACGAGTATCTTAAGAATAATGTGTTGTTTATGGAAGATGCTGGATACATCCAAGCACTTATGATCGTTTAGGGAACAACCAATGGATTTGATTATATCAAGTATCTACTCTTGGCTTCATAACAATGCAAACGAGATAATAATCAGTGGAGTTGGAGGAGCATTCATTCTTGTTATCATTAAATTTTACAAAACTATCGCAAGATTTCTGAAGAATCTTATAAAAAACATAAACAATTTCTTTCACAGAAGATCAAAGATTAAAAAGATTTCTGAGCAAAACCCTATTGTTGCAGGTGACTCTGAGCAAGCTATAGCCATCGTTACTAATAAGCTTCCAATAGATCCTTATCCAACAACAACATTTTTCCATTATCGCTTAACTGATGCTTTTCCAAGACTAGAAAATGGGATTACCGAATTTAATGATCGATGGACAATAATCAAAAGATTGAAAATACTCTTGGGAGAACCTTTAACTTTCTCAACAGATGATTCTCGTCCAGGATTTGACTCTCATCCGATTTGGTGGTTTCGAGGTATGTACAACTTATGGATTGATAGGTTCATAGTACTTGATAGGCGTAAAGTATTAATTAACATAGACGAATATTTAGTTACAAAGCTGATTGTGTACAAATCTAAGCACAATTATAGGGATTTTATATATGTTGAATGCGCTCCAGATAAACCGTCAGGAGCTTATCAACATACAAAAGAAAGTATTGAAAGAGAGGTGAATGAATATGGCTTCTGCCAGGAAGAATTTGGTTTGCACAGTAAGCGGATTATCACCAGAAAGGAGTATGATGAAGGATCGACGTTAATACACAATAACCCTACAAGTACCACTGGTGCAAAGCTTCGCTCCCGAGTTCTCACAAAATACAATTTTATCATTGCTGCAAAACACTCCCCTTACAATTCAAACACCTTTGATCGGTATTCAGAAGAGTACTTTAATAATTTGTTAACGAACCAGATTGAATTTAACGAATTCTTAGTTTGGATGCAGTCACTAAATCGCAATCCTAGGGATATGGATTGTGATTGACTAATTGGAAATGATCTCCAAATGATTAGTTATCAAAGGCAGATAATTCACTGTAAACATCCTATAGGAGATTTAAATGAGTAAGGATTGGAAAGGCAAAGCATCATTTCAAAGGATATCAGGTATGCTTGCTACAATGCATTCAAGGGAATTTGAGAGAGGAGTACTCCCATATCTGCAAATCATCTGGAAGGACATGATTCTACCCAATGCCATGAAAGGACTTGATAAAAAGGGCATAGACTTACTTGTTTGGAAAGATGTTGAACCTTTTCCAGTAGTTGTCCAATGTAAGGGATTTGAGGTACTCGATGGAGAGATAGGTGATAGCCAAATCTCCCAATGTAGTAAATCAATTGAGAAATTCGTAAAGAGTAGTGTTAAGGCTGACATATATATATTATTGCATAATCGCACAAAAAACTCTTCATATTTCACAACAACTATACAAAACATGCTTTCTGAGATTGTTTCAAATGGCAAGGCTACAAGAGCAGAACTTTGGGATAGGCACTATTTCATCAATAAGGTTTTTAATATTCTTTATGAAAGCACGCTATCTATCGTAACGTCAGCATCATATATGAGTCGAAAAAATTCTTACAATTTGGACGTTACCCCTCTGAAAACTATACCATATGAAGTATCAAAATTGAAATCTACGCCCAATAGACTCGAAAAACAGTCAGAAAAAAAACGCTTAACTGGTGACCCATTAATTGAGCTTTCAGAACTAAAGGAGAGGAACTTAGCGATTATAATAGCTGAAGCAGGTTATGGAAAGACTACAACAGTATTACGATCATTGGATAATAATAAACAAAAAGTGATATTTGTCGAAGCAAGTAGGATACCCAAGCATGTCGCAAATGCTAAGCAATTGTTTATAGAGCTTATTGATAAAGAGTCTATTGTAAATCATTATAATTATGAACTAGCTCCTATTATTGAAAAAATGCTTCAACCAGTAGTCGAAATGGTATTTAAAGTACCAGATAGCAATCTGGTTCTTATACTTGATGGTTTGGATGAATCAGTTTTTTTTCATAGGATAGGAGGATTTCAAACTATTGTTAATCTCTTTGGAGATATCACTATTCCAGTGATTCTAACTACCAGAACAGAAGACTGGAATTTCAAGGTTAGTGATTTTCAGTCTGCGTATGGTGCTCTGGCTACAATAAACTTTGCGAAAAGTAAAAACTTCAAGCTCATAGAATTATCACCGTGGGATGATGAAACCATTGCAGAACTAATCAAAAGGCATTATCACAAATCTAGATCAAGTGTAAAACGAGGGTATCTATCTGAATTTATTGAACTGGTAAAATCACATCAATATGATGCTCTATATGGCGATATACCACGAAGACCTCTGTTTTTGAAAATGATGATAGATACCATATCTGAAAAAGGACTTCAGAAGCAGAAAATTGCTACGCTTCTTTATGATTGGTTATATTTCAAGATATTACGTGATATAAATAAACCCAAAACACTATCTAGTGAAGGAAGGCCTAAAATTACTAATGATAATCTAGATGATGATACAATATTCAGAATAGCTTTTAAATTTATGCAAATAGCTTCTGTCCATATGTCAGAAAGAATCAAAGGCAATTTGGTGCTTAAAAGCACAGCCTGTTTACAGGATGTAATGGATCAATGCTTCCAAAAAGAAACAATAGATGTTGTATCATTAGTTTTGCACAGTATCTTAGTTCCTCTACCTAAGAAAAGACCTCATGAAAAAGTAGTTGTTAAGTTCTCACACAGAATCTATCAGGAGTTCTTTTTAGCCTACTACATAGTAGATAACAAAAAATCTTATAAAAACCTTGTTATCCCCCAAGAGATTTCAAACATGATTGTACTGATAGAGAACGATTTAAATTCGGCTAAGTGAAGTTTCGTGCTTTCTTTATCTTTTTCTAAACTAGTCTTTAGGTCATGTCAAGAATCAATGCATCTTTGTAACCCCAATTTGTTTATACTTTTTAATTGCCCTAAGATGCCCTTAGTTACCTTTCTCCCTATCCTAGGTAGATTCTTCCTGGAAAGAACCACGTATATGAAGCCTCTCAGGTCTATAACTTCAATCGAAGCCAATGCCTCAAGGTAGATATAGACCCACTGCCTGGACTTGCCTATTGCCTGAGCGATGTCTCGGATGGATTTATATCTGCCATTTTCTAATGTGTCCAATAGCTGGTGGGCATCTGCTAAGCTGAAAGTCCAGCCTTTGTAATGCTGATAGCCAAACCTGGCTTGGAAGCGGTTGGCTCGAACGTATATTGGTGGACTATCTTCTATCTGTTTGATTGTCTGCTGATTGATCAGATCGGGCAATATCTGCTCTATTATTACTGGGTTAATGTTGGTGAGCTGTGCTATTAGTTCAGCATTGAACGGTCGATCATACTGATTTACGAAGTTGAGGATCAGTTCTTTGTCCGTCATGCTGACCTCAATTATCCAGATCGGCTTGGGTGACCAGTTCCAGATTCTTGTAAATTCCAATCTCTTCCACTGAGCGAATTAGCTTCATTGCCTTTCGGACGTTTCAACAAGAGTGGAAGTGCACATAGTCGACAATATCGGGATGGAATTTGATTTCCAAAATATCACTGCATAACTGTGCTATGTCCTTCTTGGGCAGGTCTTGGAACTCATAGAAGAAATTGCACCTATCAAAGTAATACTCATTGATCTGATTGAGCCTATCCTTGGCATTCTGCATCCCGACCAGGATGACTATCGCAGTGGTCTCATCCACGATATCCCTGATCGCACCTAAGAGCTGGGGATGACGGAAGGCATAGTCTATCTCATCTACCACAATGATCGTGTCCGGGTGATCTTCCAGCATCGATAAGCAGAGCATAAAGAGGTCATTAGCCGTACCGTATGGGACATACTCTCCCATAGAGTTGAGCCTCTTCCTTGAACAGCAGCTTCTCCTCGATAATGGGAGCCAGATCAAGAAACTCAGCCGAGAAATCAATTACCACATCATTATCTCTGGCTTCATGGATCAGAGTGAGCTTACGTTCAAAGCCCAGATAGTCCTCATAGGTCTCATATACTGTTTCCGTAGCCTCGGTATCTTCTGAGTCAGTTACATTGGCATTATACTGCTGACTATAGCTAATCAGGTAGTTCTTGTCTATAGTATCAGCATTCTTACTTGCATCAGGGACTACCACGCATCTCCCACCTGTTTTGAGTTGGAGGTTCATACCCTGGCTTTCAATCAGTTCCTGCAGTTCCCTGAGTTTAAGGTTATAATCTCGGAGAAACTCCTCAGTTGGTCTTCCATTATAGGGATACATCTGAACCTCCATCATTATCGAAATAGACCAGGAACAAACTTAGGTAGCTATTCTCTCCCAGTTCGATCACTTCTTCAAAGTACAAATCAGGCTTGCGCAGTTTATCTCTGAACCTATCATACTCTGCCTGGATGATCTCTTCGGTAGCCAGGATAAATGTCTTGATCGTAGCTCCATTCTTGGTGGGTATCTGATGCTTGAGTGCAGTCAGTTTACCCGATGCCACCATTCTCCTGATCGTTTTCAGGTTCTTGTTCATCAGCATGGCTACTCTATCTATGGGTAGCCAGATAAAATCGACTCTCATGTCCATGTCCAAGTCCTTCAAATACTGCGACCCGCTTGGACATTTCAGTATGCATTCCTGAAAAATGAGGGTAAGCGCTTGGACATTTTGCCCTCTCATCATAGTTATCAATGAGTTAAGCCTCATGCCTACCCCCGCTTGGACAGGGGTACCCGCTTGGACATCGAGCAAATCATTCCGATTCTGCTCATTCACATGCTTGCGTTTCATGGTAGTCATTCTACACCTCTCTTATGTATTAGTAGGGTGCAGAGAACCACAAGCGCAGAACCTTGGGAAGTCCTTTCTGCGAGTCTTACCGCTTTCTTACGCATTCTCCGGCAATACTTTATCTTCCATCTGGGGCACCGTATATACTTTAGTATTGACTTCGATCCCGCTCAGCCCATCAGCTTTCCTATCGTGGGAGAAATAGATGCCGGACCTCCCATGGAAATCAGAGACGAGTGGAGTCAAATGGGGCAGATCCAATTACCGCTATCATTCCTGCCTGGTAACCCTAAGCAATACACTGTCTTTCAAGTGAATGGACAGAGCATGGAACCCGTAATCCAGCATCAAGACATCGTGGTCATCAAGAGTGATATGAGTTGGGAAAATGCAGATGATAAAATTGCAGTTGTAAGGACTGACGATGGCCTCACCATCAAGAAGGTGCAGATCGACCACAACAGGCAACAGATTATCCTCCAACCATTTAATATAGACTACCCGGTTCTTGTTTTAGACTCAGATTGGAATTACGGAGCTTTCCTGATCGGCACTATCGCACTCCAGTTGCGGTTTTTCTAATTTCAAAGTTCCGATTTCCCAACTGCTCTTTCCAAAGCCTGTCCAAACGCCGTCCTAATATGCAGTAATTCTGTCACAAACCAGTCCAAAAACGTCCAAATAGGCGCATGGACATTTCCAAAGCCAGTCCATCGCGACTAACCACCAATCAAAGCATTATCCCCACTTTCCCCTTGTGTCACTTCGTGCAGCTTTGGGTGTCAGTTTATACTTCGCAAGTGAGATTTCCAAATTCGTGATAAATTCCTGTTTGTACGGGACAACATATATGGTCATTGCTTGAATTGCCCTATCATTGCCCACCCAATGCCCTCCACGTGGGCAATGAGTGGGCAATGATAGGGCGATTCAAGCAAGCAACCTGACTTAGAGTTTGAACTATCCATCTTCTACCGCTCTCAAAAGGTTTGGCTGCACATCTCACATAGCAAAGCCACTCACCTGCTCCGCTCTCATAATTTCAGATTTTCCTTGACTTTAAAGCTATGTATTAAAGCTTGCAAGCAGACTATAACTAATACATAATAAAGGAGATTCATTAATGAAACGCAAAGTCATCATCATGGGTGCTGCTGGAAGAGATTTTCACAATTTCAACGTATTCTTCCGCGACAACAAGGATTATGAAGTTGTAGCATTTACCGCTACTCAGATTCCTGGTATCGACGACAAGAAATATCCTGCTGCATTGGCAGGAAAGCTTTACCCCAAGGGTATTGAGATTCATCCCGAAAGCGAGCTTAAAGCTTTGATAGAGATTAATAATGTAGATTTAGTAGTTTTTGCCTACAGTGATCAACATTACGAAGCGGTTATGAGCAAGGCTGCCCTGGTTAATGCCATAGGTGCAGATTTCATGCTGATGGGCGCAAAAAACACCACCATCAAAACCAAGAAACCTTTGGTAACTGTCTGTGCAGTGCGTACCGGTTGTGGCAAGAGCCAAACCACCCGCACCGTGGTGAAAGCCCTGAAAGCTAAAGGCTTGAAAGTTGTTTCCATTCGCCATCCTATGCCTTATGGCGACCTAGTGAAACAGAAAGTTCAGCGTTTTGCAGAACTTGCAGACCTTAAAAAACACAAATGCACCATCGAAGAAATGGAAGAGTACGAACCCCATATCATGATGGGCAGCATCATTTATGCCGGTGTGGATTATGAAGCCATCATCCGCGAAGCAGAAAAAGAAGCTGACGTCATCGTTTGGGACGGCGGAAATAACGATATTCCTTTCTATTGCAGCGACAACGAGCTTAAGATTGTAGTGGTAGATCCTCACCGTCCTGGTGATGAAATCTCTTACTATCCAGGCGAAACCAACGTTCTCATGGCAGATGTAATCGTTATCAACAAGATTGATAGTGCCGATTTGGACAATATCAATGAAGTCCGTGATAATGTGCGTGCCATTAACCCCAAAGCTATTATCATTGAAGCCGCTTCACCGCTCTTTGTGGATCATCCCGAGATGATTCTGGGCAAGAACGTGCTGGTAGTGGAAGATGGACCAACCCTCACCCACGGTGAAATGGAATATGGTGCTGGTGTAATCGCTGCTCAAAAGTATGGCTGTGCTGATTTTGTGGATCCACGCCCCTGGGCTGTTGGTGAGATGCTGGAAACCTTCGAAAACTACCCTGAAATTGGTGTGTTGCTTCCTGCCATGGGCTATAGTGCCAAGCAGATTAAGGACATGGAAAAGACCATCAATGCTACCGAATGCGATTCTGTGGTTATTGCTACTCCTATCGACCTTCGCCGCATCATTAAGATTAACAAGCCTGCTTGCCAGGTTTCTTATGAGCTTCAAGAGATTGGCGTTCCGACCATTGCTGATGTACTGAAAGATTTCGGCAAGAAGAAAAAGAAATAAACCAAAAAACCAATAAACCAATAAACCTTAAGTGGAAGGGTGGAAAAGTGAAAGAGTGTAACAAGCTGATAGTTTGTGCACATAATTCACTCTTCCACTTTCCGCTTTATTGACCAAGATTAACAGAAACGAGTGTCTTTAGCCATAGTTGCACTCTTATACCCTTTCACTTTCCCAATTACTTATATTAAATCAGAGGATATAACATGAAGAAAACAGCAGTACTTGCCCTTGGTGGCAATGCCATAATTAAAGCCGGAGAAAAAGGGAGTATCGGTCAGCAGTTTGCTAACACACGTGAATCCCTTGGCGGAATCGTTGAGCTTATCAAACGTGGATATCATTTAAGTATTACACACGGAAATGGACCTCAAGTGGGCAATTTGCTACGTCAACAAGAAGCCGGAGAGAAAGAAGGCATCGCTGCCTTGCCGCTTGGTGTGCTGAACGCCGCCACAGAAGGCACTATGGGCTATATGATTGAGCAAAGCTTGCAGAATATGCTGCACACCAGCGGGATAGATAAACAGGTTATCACCATTGTTTCGCAAGTGGTGGTGGATAAAAACGATCCCAGTATGCTGAACCCCACCAAGTTTGTGGGCAGCACCTATTACAACGAAACGCAGGCGAAAGAGCTGAAGAATACTTTGGGCTGGACTCTTAAAGAAGATAGCGGCAAAGGCTATCGCCGTGTTGTTCCTTCCCCCATGCCAATACAGATTATCCCTGCTCCAACCATCTGTGAATTGGTAGAGAGGGGAGAGGTGGTTATCGCCGTTGGTGGTGGAGGAATACCCATCTATATTCAAGAAGATGGCAGTTACGAAGGTGTGGATGCAGTAATAGATAAAGACTTTGCCTCTGCTTTGCTGGCACTGAATATCAAAGCAGACCTCTTTGTTATCCTCACAGGCGTGGAGAAAGTGGCAATAAACTACGGCAAAGATAACCAAGAGAATTTGGATGTTTTAAGTCTTGCCGATGCCAAGCATCACTATGCCGACAAGCAGTTCCCTGCTGGCAGTATGGGTCCCAAAATCCTTGCTGCAATAGATTTCTTGGAACGTGGTGGCACAGAAGTTCTAATTACTTCCATAGAGAAAATCGTGGATGCCTTCGAAGGCAAAACAGGCACCAGAATCTTAAAGTAATAGCGATAGAGCCTAATAATATAAAGCCCCCGAAGTTCGGGGGCTTATTGATTATCTTGATATAAGCTATTGGCTTTGAAACTATACGATAGGCTTGGATTTAGTAATGGAGCGGGCAACGGGACTCGAACCCGCGACCCCCAGCTTGGGAAGCTAATGCTCTACCAACTGAGCTATGCCCGCTCATATATGGTCACAAACATGAGACACGGGAAAATGTCAAGTGCTGTATTTATAACAGAATTCGTCTCGAGTGCTAACATCCGGGGCGGCTGTTCTTACAAATCGAATCCACACTCTGTACCCTCTAGTTAAAACAGCCGAGGCTGTTATTACAGTTTCTTTACAAACTGCTCGTCTGCAAGGATTTGGTTAAACTTCTCGGCAGCTCCATCGATAGCTATTTTGGGACTTTCAGTGCCACGCATGGCTTTCTCTAGAAAGCCTTTAAGCTCTGGACGTGCCTTGAACCAAGCAGGAATCTGAGGTTCATAAACTGCGGTCTCAAGCTGGTCGTATATGCCTTGGAATTGGGGATAATCTTTCAAGAAGTTCTTCAGCACAGCAGAATCCATGGCACTGCGACGCACCGGCATATAGCAAGTCTTTGCGCTCCATTTGGCGGTTTGTTCGGTATCGGTAAACCACTTGATAAATTCCCAAGCAGCTTGTTCACGCTTTCTATCGCCGCTTTTGAAAATCACGATATTGGCTCCGCTTACTGCATTTTGGCTGGTTTTATGAATAGGCAGGGGTGCATAGCCGATATTGAAGTTAATAGGCTGTTGGCGCATGTGGGTGATAGAAACACTGGAGCCTTCATACATGGCAACTATTCCGGCAAGGAAGTCGTTTTGTCCCTCGTATTCGCGCACCAGATACACGGATTTGTCTTTTAGGATAAGGTCGGTAAGGTAAGTTAGAGCTTCCACACCAGCGGGGCTGTTTAGTACGGGTTTCTTATTGGCATCGAGGATAGTTCCACCTGCTTGGTGAAGAAGGTTAATAAACTGCCATTCGTTTACATTAAAATTGGTACCGAACACATCGTTTTTACCATCATTATTCGTGTCCTTAGTAAGTAGTTTACAGTAATTCCTGAATTCTTCCCAGTTAGCAGGAAAGTGGTTGGGATCAAGCCCTGCACGGTAAAAATCGTCTTTATTGTAAAAATAGGCACGCACGCTTTTATTAAAGGGATAGGAATAGATGGTGCCGTCGAAAGTATTTGATTGCAGAAAGACAGGATAGATATCATTCAGGCTATTGGGGTTAAAGCCTTTATCTTCCTGCATTAGTTCGTCAAAGCTGCAAAGCACTCCGGCTTCTATGTATTTTGACGTCCAGGATTCGAAAACTTGCGCAATATCGGGCTGCTGTTTTGCTTGGATAGAAGCCATCAGCTTTTGGGATAGGGCAGCGTAACTACTAATAGGATTGGCAACCACTTCCACTTTATCATGCGTCCGATTGAAATCTCGTATCATCTCGTTCAAAGTATCGCCCAAAGGACCGCTTAGCCCATGCCAAAAAGAAACCTTAACTTTATCTGATTTCAGGGTGGTTTTACAGCCACCAAGTAAAGCGAGGACGACTATAATCAGGATAATTAGCTTGCGCATCGTAGCTCCTATTTCGTTAAAATCAATCGCCGACCCAAAGCCGACTATCTTCAAATGCCCAAGAAAAGGAGATGCGAGTTCAAGTCAATCTATTTCTTGCCAAGCTGTAATGTCAGAGCTTGGAGACAGTTCGTTACTTAGCTTTATATTTAGCGGTGTTTGCCAGCAAATCTGATCATATCAGCGGGGAGCTTGAAGGTATTGCCCTATCATTGCCCACCTATTGCCTTCCACATGGACAATGGGTGGGCAATGATAGGGCTGTTGAAGCAAGGGATTTTTGACTTACAATTACGCTGCGAAGAGTTAAGAGATAAACCAAATGAACTATCAAACAGCGGAATTGTGAGTTAAAAAAATTACAACATACCGCAGCAGGTTTCACATTTTAACTCATAAATCGGCGAATTGTTAAGTAGCAGGGTTTATTGGGAGGATATCGTCGCCGATTATATAAGTCAAAACTACCACACAGCGGAATTGTGGGATAAAAGAAAGTTAGGTTTATGTGCAACATATTGGAACGGTCTTATTGAAATGGCTCTATTCTTTACTCGGGTTTCGCCTTTTCGGGATAGAAAAACAGCTCTTTGTCCGTATCCAGCCAACTATAATGCACCTGACCAATATAGATAGTGTGGTCTCCGCTGCGTACTTGGCTAACAACTTCACACTCAAAATTCGCTAAGGCAGCGGTTAGGATAGGTAATTTATGCAGCTTTCCCGGGATATATTTAACTTTACCGGCAGTGAACTTATCTATATCCCTGCCAGATTTAGAGCCACACAAGCTAAGCAGGTCCTTCATTTCTGGAGTGGGGAAGACAAGGTTAAAGTAACGTTTCCCTTCCAAACAATCATGTGAATAGCGGCTTAAACCTATTGATATGGCAAACATGGGCGGTTGGATGGAAGTGCGCATGAACCATTCGATGGTGATTAAATTGAAGTTATTATCTGGTTTTTGGGTTACTGCTAAAGCCACTTTGGCAGGGAGGTGTACACTGGCATAAGCGGCGGGTAAATCACTAATTTGCATCATAATAAAGCTGCTCCTTGGATGTAATACTATATAAGATATCGCATTATTGATAAGGAACAAGCAGAAAGCACTTGCTTATTCGGCAGCAATACATATCTTTTTTAGTAGGAATTAAATAAATATGCAAGGTGGTACGAGATGTTTAACCAAGATACTTTAGATAAATACTCCCCGCTGGATAACAAAGTTTACCAGCTTATAGACGATGAAGGCATTCCGCTTAGTAAGAGCTGGAAGCCAAGTTTAACCAAGGAACAGATAGTGCAGGCGTATAAGGATTTGCTATTTGAACGTACTGCAGACTTTATGGCGATAAGCTATCAAAGACAAGGCAGGATGTTCACCTATCCGCCAAACTTGGGGCAGGAAGCTATACATATCGCAGCGGGCATGGTGATGCAAGAAGATGACTGGCTGGTTCCCGCCTTTAGGGAATTGGGTGCCTGGCTGGCAAAAGGCGTAACTCTGCGCGAAATCTTCCTCTATTTTAAAGGTAACGAAGATGGCTCTCGCTTTGTAAATGCAAAGCGGGTGTTGCCTGTCGCAGTACCTATTGCCTCTCAATTGGTGCATGCAGTGGGTATCGGATATGCCATGGACTACCAGAAAGAGAAAGCGGCGGTCTTTGCCTTTGTAGGCGATGGCGGAACTTCCGAAGGTGATTTCCATGAAGCTTTGAATTTCGCTGCGGTGTGGAATGCACCGGTGGTTTTCATTATTCAGAACAACCAGTTTGCCATCTCTGTACCCCTAAAGATGCAGACCAAATCAGTTAACCTTGCTATCAAAGGAATTGCCTATGCGGTGCCATCTATAGTTGTGGATGGGAACGACCTTTTTGCGATGCAAGAGGTGCTGGCGTTTGCCAGAGAGCATGCCATTACTGGCAAGGGACCCATGCTGATTGAAGCCCTCACTTTCAGAATGGGTGCACACACCACTTCAGATGACCCTACCAAGTACCGTACTAAGGACGAAGAAGAAGCATGGGCACTGAAAGACCCGCTAAAGCGTATCAAGGGATACATCACCGCCCATAAGCTGATGGGTTTTAGCGGCGAAGATGCCATGGTGAAAGAGTTTAAAAAGAAGATAGATATGGAATTTGAGGCTGCGGAAAAGCATCCTGAGTATCCTTTGGAAGATGTGTTTGCCTATATGTACAAAGAAATGCCCTCTGAACTGAAAAGGCAGAAGAATGCTTACGAAAACTACTTACAAAACAAAGGGGGTGACCAATGAAAGTGATGAATATGGTTCAGGCGATAAATGACGCCATGGATACGATGCTTGCGGAAGATAAATCGATCGTTGTGTATGGCGAAGATGTAGGCGTGGAAGGTGGTGTATTTCGCGTTACCGAAGGCTTACAGTTAAAACATGGGGCAGAGCGTGTATTCGATTCTCCCCTGGCAGAATCTGCCATTGCTGGCACCGCTTTAGGGATGGCGATTGCTGGTTTAAAGCCGATTATTGAGATGCAGTTCGATGGTTTTTCATATCCTGCCTTTAATCAGATACTATCGCATATTGCCCGCTTTAGAAACCGCACCAGAGGAAAGTTCACCGTTCCTGCCGTTATCCGCATACCTTATGGCGGTGGGATTAATGCTTTGGAGCATCATTCCGAAAGTCCTGAAGCTTATTTTGGACATACACCTGGCTTGAAAGTAGTAATTCCCTCAACTCCTTACGATGCCAAGGGGCTGCTAATAGCCGCCATAGAAGACCCCGACCCCGTAATTTACATGGAACCCAAGCGCATCTATAGAGCCATTAAACAAGAAGTGCCGGAAGAGAAATACAGCATCCCGATTGGTAAAGCCAGAGTGGTAAACAGCGGTGAGCAGCTCACCATTATAGCCTATGGAGCGATGATTCGCGAAGCTCAGAAAGCCATCGTGATGGCAAAGCAGAAAGGCTGGTCGGTGGAGCTAATAGACTTGCGTACTATTTGGCCTATAGATAGAGATACCATCCGGGAATCGGTACGTAAGACAGGAAGAGTATTAATCGTAACCGAAGCTTCACAAAGCTATGGTCCAGCGGCAGAGCTAATCTCTATCGTGAATGAAGAGGCGTTTTTATCTTTGGAAGCACCTCCCACCAGGCTAACCGGTTTTGATACGGTTATCCCGTTGCCTTTGGGAGAAAAGTATTACATTATCAGCCCAGAACGTATCTTTTACGAGATAGAAAAGCTGATTAGGTATTAGGAGGAAGCATGCGTTACATATTTAAATTCCCCGATATTGGCGAAGGATTGGAAGAAGGCAAGATAATCGAGTGGTACGTGGAAAAAGGACAAAGCATCGAATCCGGTGATGCCCTGGTGAAAATGGAAACCGATAAAGTGGTTACCGATATTCCCAGCCCCAAGAGCGGAGCAATCGTGCATCGTTTTGGTGCCGTGGGGGAAACCGTGAAAGTAGGCAATGCCTTGGTGGAGATAGAATTGCCGGGCGATGAAAACACTGCTGCTGAAACAAAGAAACCAAGCCCCGCTGCTACATTACCTATAGAAGAAAAAGGTTTTGGCGTGGTGGGTACCATGGAAGTGGCTGGCGATGGAGCTTATCTGCCCTCCAGTAACGAAGGCATTGCTCCCCAAGAGAAGAGCAATGCACCGATGAAAAAGGTTCTGGCTACCCCTGTTGCCCGTGCCATGGCGAAAGAACGCGGGATAGATATAAACTCCATTCAAGGCTCTGGACCAGCGGGCAGAGTGATGTCCAAAGATATTGATAAGCACAACATCCATGTTAACTTGGATAAGCTGGATGTCAGTGCTTTTGTTCCAAAGCCGAGTAGTGACCAACTGCACGAATTCGCCCCTCTTACGCAGATACGCAAGACAATAGCCAAGAACATGCTTCGTGCTAAGCATAATACAGCCCATATGAGCGTTATGGACGAGATTGAGGTATCGGAGCTAGTAGCAGCTCGTGCCAAGATAAATTCTAAGCTGCAAGATATCAGGCTTAGCTATCTGCCCTTCATTATGAAAGCCATTGCCATTGCTTTAAAAAAACATCCAGTGCTTAATGCCGAACTGGATATGGAAAACGAACGGATTATCTATAAGAAATACTATAACATCGGCTTAGCTATGGATACGGACGAAGGTTTGGTGGTTCCCGTAATCCGCAATGTGGATAAAAAGTCGCTGGTGCAACTGGCTAAAGAGATAGCCGATTTTGCGGAAAAAGCCAAAACCCGTAAGCTTACCTTGAGTGATATGCGGGATGGCACCTTTACAATCACCAGTTACGGATCTATCGGCGGCTATTTTGCCGTTCCTGTAATAAACTACCCGCAGAGTGCTATCTTTGGTATTGGGCGCATAGCCGATAAACCTGTGATCAAAGATTCCGCAGTGGTTGCTGGCAAAGTAATGCCTATCTCTATGAGTGTGGATCATCGCATTGTGGATGGTGGGGAAGTGGCAAGGTTCCTCAACGAAGTGCTGGAGATGCTAAAAGAACCCATGCTGATTCTTGCCTATGAAGGAGGAGAAGATGATTTATGACGTGATAATAATAGGTTCCGGTCCCGCTGGATACGTAGCTGCCATCAGAGCTGGACAGACTGGGCTTAAGACCCTCGTGATAGACAAGAAATATGTAGGCGGGATGTGCCTTAATTGGGGCTGTATTCCCACCAAAAGCATCATCGAAAGTGCTAAGCTGTTCAAACGCATCAAAATTGACGCTGCCGAGTTTGGTATTTCAGGTTTCGATGTCAATAGTTTAGCCTTCGATTGGGAGCAAGCGGTTAAGCGCAGCATGAACATCGTAAAAAAGCTTAGCAAAGGCATCGAATATCTCTGGAAGAAAAGCGGGGTGGAATTCCTGCAAGCAGAGGCTAAGATTATCTCTGCCAA
>JAQUJJ010000309.1 GCA_028681035.1 Candidatus Cloacimonadota bacterium | reverse complement strand
AATAAACAGGAATTCCACAGGTGGTCTTTGCATTTGAAGCTATAACTCAATTTTAATTTTTCTCTTGATTCCTGCTTCACCTTGATGAATATGCAAGGATACAGCAAGCAACTGCATACCATTTTCAATACAGGGTTTCAACGCTTCGTAAAAAGGCGAAGCGTGGTCGATCTGGATCTGCTCTACATATGGACTCAAGGAAGCAAGGACAAGAGCTGCATTATAGCCCTTGTCTAGCAATGAGGATATCTCCCTAAGCTGGTCAAGGGTTCTCTGAGAAAAAACGGTTGGGAACATTGCCACTTTTCCTAAAGAAAGAATACTCTTGACCTCCAGCAGGGTCCTGCTATTTTTGATAAACAAATCGCTTTTATAGGAGCCGATTTTATATTCCCGATATACCTCAGACCGTTTGCCGAGAGTGGAAAAACAACTTTTTTTAATATCCCGTTCAATCACACTGTTGACCTTTCCAATGTTCAGCAGGATATGATTACGCTTATATGGAACGGCAAACAAGGAATACCTTGTTCTTGCGCTTTGTGCCTCTGTTGGGAGCAGAAGCACCCGCTTTCCATGTAGATCGATAAAATTATCAAGACGGCAGGAGGATGGGACATAGCATTCTATGGCCTCATCCTCCACCATAACCTCGCATATAAAGCGGTTTTTCCGTTCTTTTATAAATATGCCCTCCGTGGGCTTCTCCAATGAATTCACACGTTTATGCTCCTTATTTTTTGGACTCTATGAAGCCTAACAGTTGCTCCTCTGATATGAAAAAGCCCTGCATTCTAATAATATCGCTATCGGTCATCAGCAGCATATCGCCCTTACCGAGTAAATCCTCGGCACCGGCACGATCCAGGATTGTCTGAGAGTCGACATGGGAGGGTAGCCTGAAGGATACACGATATGGCAGCACGGCCTTTAAGGGTGAGGTTACTATTGTTGCTCTGGGCTGCTGTGTCGCAATAACTAAATGGATACCTAAATTACGGACACGCTGAGCGAGCATGCAGAGATTGGTTTCAAAGCTCCTTCGAACATCCTTACCCTGTAGCTCTGCTGCCTGCACTAAATCCGCATACTCATCGATTATTACAACCATTCGTTTCATACGGTTGTTTGGATTTTTACTGTTATAGGAATCAATATCGCGGCTATTGACTGAACGAATAAGCTGGGTTCGTCTCTCCTTTTCCCCACTATTAATAAGCTCTAACGCATCTAGTGCTTCATTGGCATCAATCAGTACCCTTTGTCCACGAAGGTGCGGAATACCCTCGAAGAAATGGAAGTCTGTTTGCTTTGGATCTACAATAAGAAGCTCCAAATCCTCGGGGCCAAGCTTATGTAAAAGGCTAACAATTATTGAGTATAAAAATACTGTTTTACCTGAGCCGGTTGTTCCGGCAATAAGCATGTGCGGAGCCCTTGCCAAATCAACCAGTTGATATGAACCATCCGGTGTCTGTCCAGCCAAGACATTAAGTGTGCCCGTGCCGTTATCAAGCCTATGCAGATTATCGAGCAGCATCAAGGGCTTTCCAATATCGGCAAAGGGAACATCCATACCAACATATCGGGTACCCTTAATATTATCAATGAAGATTTCACCAAAGGCTTCCAGTTCGCGCGCAATATCCTGACTCTTATCGATCAGCTTCTTAATGGTTTCGCCCGGCTTGAGCTCAATTTTGAAGCGCGTAAAGCGTGCAGCCTGCTGTACCAGGCTTTCATCTACAGGGTTAGCCTTAATTCCATACCCCTTGAGGATAATATTCAAGCGAATACATTTCTCCTTGATCTCAAGACTGATCGCAGGCTCATTGACAGATGCTGATGCTGAGAGAGTCTGTCCGTCATCGGCTTGTGCATTAGGCTCCGACGCTACTACGTCAATAGTATTCTGTGCGGGTACCTCAACAGAAGTGTGTGCTTCTGGCTGCTCAGAAGTCTCTTCCCGTGCAGCAGGAGTAGCCTGCTCTGCCGGTGTCTCCTGCATATATGAGGACACCGGAGTAGGAGTGCTTCCGAACTGAGTAGTCTTCGCATCAGTCAGCAAAGCCTGTATATCTGAGCTACCAAGCCTAAGCAGCCTGAAGCTTTCATGCGCTGCATCACCCTCGCCATGATATACCTCCTCCGAGGTGGTAGCGCTTTCGAAATCGACATGACATATGGTCTTTGTAAGACCGAAGGCGTATTCGCCAGCAAACAGCGCATTAAGCCATTGCGTATGCTCGTATTTTTCATCAGAGAATAGCTCTGAATGGAACAGACATTCAAAGACCTGCTCCCGGAGAATTTCCTTTCGTGATACTGTGGTGATTTTCTCGGTGTGTCCAAACATTTCACGTAATAGTCCCTCAAGAATTAGGGTTTGCTCTACAGCATGCCCAGAAATGGCACCCTGTGAAATGGAGTAGTCGGCATGCGTTTTAACCTCTATAATATCAATCTGTGGCGCAGTGTTCTGTGAATCAAACCGAAGTCCAATAAGATCAGGAAGCTTACCGTCCTCACGATCTGATAACCATTCACGGGCAAGCTGTGTGTCAAGGCCAACCAAAAGGGATGCTGGATGCCGTTGCTTGTAATGTATGGCGGCAAGCGCCAGCCCAAGGCTGCCCTTGCCATGATTTTGGTCAAAAATACTATTGGTGGAATGGGAGGCGATACTCAGCAGACCATCATCATTAATATCTCTTATTGTATTTATAACGTTTTTTACTCCATCCTCGTTTGGGATATAGTTGCCTAAGGACGCAATTAACTGATTATATCCGAGCACGAACTTCCCGCTATTTTTTGAATATATCCCTATGGAACGATAATCGTAGCCCTTATAAAACAACTTTTCGCTTGCTGAACGCAGAGAGATATCCCAGCTTTTTAGATTCTGGTCAAGGATTATCAGCCAGTCTGCAAGGCCAAGCAACTGCTTGTAGGTTTCCTCCTGTAAGGGAGAATTCACGAATACGCTCCGATGCCCGAAAGATGAGGGCTGCTCACGAAGCTTTTCCAGGATGCCTGCATAATCGGCAAATATCCCTCCCTCGTTAGCAGGGCGAATTCTCACACTGCCCTGAATGCGATTGTATTCATAGACCTTAGGCACACATAGGGGA
>JAQUJJ010000103.1 GCA_028681035.1 Candidatus Cloacimonadota bacterium | reverse complement strand
ATAAACAAGCAGATTATCTGTCGAGGGAAGAAAGGCAAAGCTGCCTTCGGTAAATACCTTATGTGCTTTTCCGAGCTGAATCAGCTCTGTGTATAGCTTGTGAATATCGGAACTAAGCTCCTTATGCTGCCAATCCCAATCGAAGGGTCTGCGGTTATCGGGGTCTTTTGCGCCAAGCATAGCAATCTCGTCGCCATAATAGATATGGGGCATGCCGATAAAGGTCATTTGGAAAACTATGGCGAGTTTAACCGCCTGTACGTCGCCCTTGGCAAGCTCAAACATGCGATAGGTGTCGTGACCACCCAAGAGGTTCATCATTGCTTGCAGGGCATGAAACGGGTGCAAGGATAAGCCCCGCTCTATCACTTTGCAAAACTCGCTTTTAGAGATAAGCTTGTGGATGAAGAATTCCGTTACGGGGTTCTTGAAAAAAGCATAGTTCATCACGGAATCAAAATAGCGGGCATTCACCCACTGCACGGCATCGTTCCAGATCTCCCCCACTATCCAGGCATCCGGCTTTAGGGCTTTCACTTCTTTACGGAATAGCTCCCAAAACCAGAAGGGGACTTCATCCGGCACATCCAGCCTGAAACCATCGATATCCATTTCCAACAGCCACCACCGCACTGAAGCAAGAACATAATCCACCAAACCCGTGTTTGGTACAGCTTCTTTTATATCCCGAATTGCGTTTTCTGCGGGGTGTAAACGCGACAAATCGTAGTTCAGATCGGGCATGTCCTTTATTCCCCACCAGCATTGATAGTAATCCTTGGGCTTGAAATCTATAGGCAAAGGGCTTGGCAATGGCCACTTATGCCAATCGTACCAAGTCCAATAAGGGGATTCAGCTCCCTTTTCCACACAATCACGAAACGCCCAGAAAGTCTCTCCAGTGTGGTTGAAAGCCACATCCAGAATAATGCGTAAACCCATACTGTGCGCAAGCTGAACAAACTCTCTCATCTCTGTTGGCATGCCAAAATGGGGGTCTATGCTGCGATAGTCCGCAGAATCATATTTATGGTTGCTCTTTGCCTGCCACAGTGGATTGAAATAGATAACAGATATACCAAGCTGCTTCAGATAATCCAGCTTGGAGGCGACTCCAGCCAAATCACCGCCATAAAAAGACCACCAGTCTGGCTTACCTGCTGGCAAATAGGGGCTTTGTTTCAGCCCTGCTATGTCCTGCCAATCATCTACCAGATGGTAATATTCCTTATTTGGGGGGAGATATTCACCTGCGGGGGGAGGAGTGTGGCAATCCTCGTAATACCACTCGCTGAAATCGGGATTAATAGCGGGGTTGCCATTACAAAAGCGATCGGGGAATATCTGGTAAACAACGCTTTCCTTCAGCCAAGCAGGCACGGCGAATACTTCGTAATCTATTAGTCTCAGCTCTATGGGTATAACGCTTGCTTCTTCAAGCTGCAAGCCCTCTGCCCCCAGAAAGTAGTGCGTATTTTGATAGACCATTTCAATATGGAAGACTAGGGTTTCATGTGTATTTAAGAATATGTGAAACACATCATAGAGAGTGCTTCTTCCCAGGTGCTGCATTGTTATCTTAGCATTGGGGCTTACAAAATAGACTTCGCTTGCAAGCAAAGGATACCACTTGAAACGCAGCTCTGCCTTGTGCTCTGAACTGCGATATAAATCGATATAAGTTTGGGTTTTCTTATGCGCTTTGTGGCTGAGGATATCCTCCCAGGTGAAGGGCTGAGAGGAAGCTGCGACTATAAGAATTGAATGCCATCCACCTAAGTTATCAGGTTCTTTGGCAGAGCAGGCTTCGTCTAATATCCAATTGCCATCCACGATAAGTTTGTAGGCATATCTGCCTTCGGGGATATCCAGATTTAGCAAGAAAACTCCGCCCATATCTTCCATAGGAAGAATCTGCCAATCGCTAAAATCTCCCGCTAAGCCTACTAAATGGGAGCCTGCGGTCAAGGGAGAATAACTGAAGCGATGCATACTCATAGTTTACCCAACTTTTCACTTTTTCACTTTAAGTTTCTTGCTCGCAGCCTTGGGTTTCACACCCAGTTCCCTATCGTAGTGCTGCTTCAAGTGATAACCCGTAGCAGAGTTCTTACTTGCAATAATATCCTCGGGAGTGCCAAGGGCTACAATCTTACCACCCTCTTCTCCCCCTTCGGGACCTAGGTCTATCACCCAATCGGCAGATTTGATAACATCCAGATTATGCTCTATCACCACCACGGTATTGCCCATAGCAACAAGTTTCTTTAGCACTTTGAGGAGGTTGTTTATATCGTAAAAGTGCAGACCAGTGGTAGGTTCATCCAGTAAGTATAAAGTTTTGCCTGTGGAAGTTTTACTAAGCTCACGGGATAGCTTGATGCGTTGTGCCTCACCACCGGAAAGGGTGGTGGATGCCTGCCCCAGCTTGATGTAATCCAAGCCCACTTCGTGCAAAGTATTAAGTTTCTGCTTTATAGAGGGAATGGCATCGAAGAACACAATAGCTTCCTGCACATCCATATCCAGCACTTCGGCAATGTTCTTGCCTTTGTAACGGATGGAAAGCGTTTCCTGATTGTAGCGTTTGCCTTTACAGACTTCGCAGGTTACGTAAATATCTGCCATAAAGTGCATTTCTATCTGTTTAAGTCCTGCCCCTTCGCAGGCTTCGCAACGCCCACCTTTCACATTGAAAGAGAAACGCCCCGGCTTGTAGCCACGCATTTTGGACGCTGGTAGCTCTGAAAAGAGATTACGAATGGGATCGAATAGCTTTATATAGGTGCAAGGGTTAGAGCGAGGTGTACGCCCTATCGGCTGCTGGTCTATGGAGATAATCTTATCTATATGTTCGATGCCAGTGATAGCTTCCACTGCTCCCACCTTGTGCGTGCTGCGATAAAAGCCGTTGTGCAGAAAAGGAGAGAGGGTCTGGTTTATTAGGCTGCTTTTCCCGCTGCCAGATACTCCGGTTACGCACACAAACAGCCCTATGGGAATATCCACCGTGATATTCTTTAGGTTGTTGTGTTTGGCGTTCTTAAGACGTATAACCCTCTCATCTGCCTTAACCCGCTTTTCTGGAATAGGTATTTTAAGCCTGCCTGAAAGATAAGCACCCGTTAGGGATTTTGGGTCTTGCATAATCTGCTCTATAGTGCCTTGAGCTACAATCTGACCGCCAAAGATACCCGCCTTGGGACCAAAATCTACGATCGTATCTGCACTGCGCATGGTGTCTTCATCGTGTTCCACCACGATAACGGTGTTGCCCAAATCTCTAAGCTGGACAAGCATCTGTACAAGCTTGGCATTATCCCTCTGATGCAGCCCAATGCTTGGTTCATCCAGAATGTACATCACCCCCACTAACTGGCTGCCTATCTGGCTTGCAAGACGGATACGCTGCGCTTCGCCACCGGACAGGGTGGGGCTGCGTCTATCTAAACTAAGATAGTGTAAACCTACGCTTAATAGGAATCCCAACCTGTTGCGTATTTCTTTCAGTACTTCTGTGGCGATAAGCAGTTTATTGCCGCTAAGTTTCAGATTGCCAAAGAACTCGTGCGCCTGAGCGATGCTCATGGCAGTAATATCCCCAATATTCTTATTCCCAATCTTGACAGCCAAAGAAGAAGGTTTCAGCTTCTTTCCATCGCATTCCGGGCAAGGCTTATCGCTTATGAACTGCATATAATAGCGGCGCATATCTTCGGAGGTTGTTTCGTGCATGCGTCTTTCCAATTGGGGGATGATGCCTTCGTGTTTCATCATAAATTCGCCACTGCCGCTCTCGTTCTGCCAGGCAATCTTGAACTTCTTACCCTTTGAACCGTAGAGGATTAGCTGTTTGGCGATATCGGGTAACTTGTACCAGGGAGTGGTAAGTGAGAAATTATAGGCTTTGGCAAGGTTGCGAATGGTGTTCAGAGTCCAGCTATCCTGCTTGGCTTCCAGCCTTCCCCAGGCAGCAACTGCACCTTCCATGATGTTCATTTCGTGATCTGGAACCACCAGATCGGGATCGAACTCCAATTTATAGCCCAAACCATTACACAGTTTACAAGCACCTAAGGGGCTGTTGAAGGAAAAGCTTTGGGGAGCAAGCTCTTCGAAGCCGATGTTGCACTTTGCGCAGGCATTCATGGCAGAGAGGATAGTTTCGGTGCCTTCATCGCTATATTCTATCTTAACAATGCCTTCGGTTAGCTTTAAGGCAAGCTCTAAAGATTCAGACAGCCTGCTTTCGATGCCTTCCTTCAGTACAATTCTATCAACTACTACATCTATGCTGTGCTTACTCTTTTTATCCAGCATAATCTCTTCTTCGAGGTTGCGCAACTGTCCGTTTATCATAACTCGGACAAAGCCTTCCTGCCTAAGCTGTTCCAGCTCTTCTTTATGCTCGCCCTTTCGGTTTTGCACCAAGGGAGCCAATACTTGCAGTTTAGTTCCCAAAGGGCTTTGCATCAGGTGTTCTATCATCTGGTCTATAGTTTGAGAACCCACCGGCTCTCCGCAATTATAGCAATACTGTTTGCCAACTCTGGCAAATAGCACTCTTAAATAGTCGTAAATCTCTGTTGCTGTGCCCACGGTTGAGCGCGGGTTTTTACTGGAGGCTTTTTGTTCTATTGATATCGCCGGAGATAGCCCTTCAATGTAATCCACCTTGGGTTTTTCCATCTGCCCCAGAAACTGGCGTGCATAGGCAGAAAGTGATTCCACATAGCGTCTTTGCCCCTCTGCATACAAGGTATCGAATGCTAAAGAGGATTTACCAGAGCCTGAAACTCCGGTAAACACCACTAAGCTATTGCGGGGTATTTCCAAATCTATATTCTTTAAGTTATGCTCTTGCGCACCTTTTATAATGATTTTTGTCTTCAATTTATTACCTCATCTGTGGCAGCATATTTTTGTTAGCCCTAGTGTCAAATAAAAAAGTAGGTATTTGGCTAATGTATCTCTTTGTAAGTATTTACATGCTAACCTGAAATCGCATTCTCCTGCCTTGCTTATCCGATGCTGATCAGAAGGCGTACTGAAGCGGGTTTGATCGGGATTGCACCCGATGAGATCCCGATCGGATCCCGATCAGCTCGCTTTCGGATAAACAAGGTGGCAGAGTTGAATAAGAATTTATTATTAGTTAGAGCTAATAGTAAAACTATCTCGGAAGATAGATTCAGCGAAATCTTGTAATAGTTCTCCAGCATTCTTAACCCAACCCTTACTTAGTTGTTTTACTTGACGAATACTCCCCTTTCTTTCATAAGGGACAAAATGAAAATTGCACATAAGGAGTTCCCTATGCTTCCAGGTGGAAAAAATATGAAAGACCTAATGAAACAAGCCCAGAAAATGCAACAAGAAATGATGAAATCTCAAGAAGAGCTTGAAAACAAGACCTTCCAGGCTTCTTCAGGTGGTGGCATGGTAAAAGTAGAGATGAATGGTAAGCACGAGATTGTGTCCATTAAAATTGATCCCCAAGCCGTTGATCCCGATGATGTGGAAATGCTGGAAGACCTCATCATTGCAGCCCTGCAAGAAGTTAGCAGCCAAGTAACAGAAGCTTCTAGCGATGCTATGGGCAAATTAACTGGTGGAATGAAGATACCCGGAATGTTTTAATGATCCTTTCAGAAAACCTTGAAAAGCTTGTTCAATCTCTAAACCGCTTTCCCGGAATCGGTCGCAAGACTGCGCAACGCTTAGCTTGGTTTCTGATAGCTCAGGATAAAAACTTTGCCCTCCAGCTTGCCGATACCATAAAAACTACGGTGGAGAGCTTTACCACCTGCCATCTCTGCAATATGCTTTCCGAGAGTGACCCCTGCCCTATTTGCGAAGCTACCGACAGACACGATACACATCTATGTGTGGTGGAAAGCAATTCGGATATCCAAATCATAGAAAATATGAGTGAATTCAGAGGGCGTTATTTTGTATTGAATCACTTGCTTTCCCCTATTGATGGCTATGGTCCCGAACAGATTCACACCGCCGAATTATTAACTAGGATATCTGCCTTGCAGCCTACGGAAGTAATCTTAGCACTAAAGCCATCTTCAGAGGGTGAAGCCACCATGCATTATCTTTGGGAATTACTTAAAGATAAGCATGTTACGATAACCCGTCTTTCCACAGGCATCCCTTTTGGGGGAGATTTGGAATATAGCAGCGTAAACACCCTTGCAAATGCGTGGAAAAGACGCTACACTGTGTAAAAATGATATGTTCACAGGTATCATAGAAAGCACTGCTAAGATTCTTCAAATAACTGCCTTGAATGGCAAAAAGATGCTGCGCATTGAACGACCCGCTATATTTAGCGATATTAAAGTTGGCAGCAGCATAGCTTGTAATGGTATTTGTTTAACCGTGATAGAGTTTGATAACACCAGCTTTAGTGTGGAGATAATGCACGAAACGCTGGAGAAAAGCACTGCCAAAACCTGGCAAATAGGCAATAAGCTAAACCTTGAACGTGCTCTTAAAATGGGTGATCGTTTGGATGGGCATTGGCTGCAAGGGCATGTTGATCGTGCTATTAGGGTAATATCCCGCATCAAACTTGAAGGCACGGATTATCTCCGCTTTCAGTTGGTGAACGAAGATCGCAAGCTCTTGGTAAACCAAGGTTCTGTTGCTATAAATGGAGTTAGCCTCACAGTTGCCGAGCTTCGTTCTGCCTATTTCTCTGTGGCACTGATCGGGCATACGCTTTCCAATTCAAACTTGTCAGGCTTGAAATCAGGCGATGTTGTGAATGTGGAATATGATGTGTTGGGCAAATACTTGCTGAAGCAAACTGAGCATTTAAGGGATTAGTATATGAAATCGCTACTTAGATACATTTCTATCCTGCTTGTTACGGTGCTTATGCTTTTTGGCATTATGGCATGCGGAAGCAAAAGAAATCCTACCGGCGGTCCACAAGATACCACCAAGCCAACGGTATTAGGGAGTTATCCTGCCGAGTTTGGCGATATTGGTAAAGGCACCATTGAGATTTCATTTTCGAAGGAGATGGATAAAACTACTTTGGCAAATTCCATCTATATCTATCCGCCGGTGCTGAATAAAAAAGTGAGCATCGATAAAGCAACTTTGAAGATAAAGCTGAATGAAGCCCTCAAACAAGATACTAATTACTTTATCACTCTTAGCACCAGGCTGAAAGATTTGCGTGGGAATCCTCTGGATAAAAACCAGACCCTCATCTTTCATAATGGCAAAACTAGCAATTACCGCATCTCAGGCACGATCTCATTTGAACATACAGAAGATAGTGGCTTACCAATAGAGCTAAGTTTAATGTCGGCGGATTCTTTGCTGGTGCTTAGTAACCGCATTTCGGGAGAAACATACTCCATAGATAATCTGAATCCACAGGCTCATACGCTTCGTGCATATATAGACAAGAATCAGAATGGACGCTATGATTTTGGTATTGACCCATTTTTTGAAGGGACATCGGGCAATGCAGCGATTGCAAACTTAAGCATCGCTATGGCTTACGCCGATAGCACAAAACCGCAAATACGCAAAGTGCAACCGCTTAGCAAAACGGAATTGCTGCTGAACTTTAACAAGCCGATTAAAAGCTTTCAGGGCATCATCATAGAGGGAAGTTCTAAGCTTCGCATTTCGCATCAATATCTGGAAGGTGATAAGCTTAGCCTGCTTTGTGCCCCCATGGATAGCACAGAATATACCGTCTATGTAGCTGGTGCGGAAGATTTTAAAGCTAACAGATCAGAGCAACTGCAGCTTAAGTTTTACTGCTCTGCCATTGCCGATACTATTGCCCCCTATGTAACCCGTACCAACCCACGTAACGGCGCTTCCGTGAATAACCTCTCCCCTATTCTGGAGATTACTTTTTCGGAGCTTATCCCCCCCGACAAAATTTCTGCCAAGCTCTATGCTGGCACTGAAGAAATCCCTGTGAAGCTGCTTTCTTCCTTTGGGCGTAGCCATAGCTTTAAACCCACCAAAGAACTTAGCAACTACCGCCAACATACCTTGAAGATATTAAAAACCACGACAGATTTTGCCGGTAATAAGCTGAAACAAGATTACGAATTGCAGTTTCTGCCCCTGAAACGGAAGTAAAGGGATTGTCGTTCCCGCGGAGGCGGGAATCCAGCCCTGCATAATTTACCACATCTCTCTTCATCCTTTTAAGTCCCATTCCTTATACTTTTTTACCCCCTGTGCCCCACCTGTACAAAGCACAGGAGGCACGCCAGTAGCTATGTAGTGGAGTGAAAGACTAAAGCACACCCCAAGAGTGTTCTCTATTATACCTATATTCTACCTATGATTATTAACTACCTTCAGAGTCCCATCGGGACTCTTACTGACTTTATTCTAATCTGCAAAGATATGCAGTTGTGCCATCTTTTCTAAACGCTTCATAGGGTCGCTTTTCCCCAGCCATTTCTGGAACAGCATAAAGCTCTCTTCTCCGGCGTTAAACACAAGCTCCGTATCGCTTAGGTTGCTTTTAAAGCTTTCCCAACCTGCTATCGGCTCCAAAGAAAACACAAAATACAAGGTCTCGATACTATGCTCCGCATCGGGTGCAATAACTGCTGTCAGTTTCTGTTGCCAAGCCTCTCCACTTTTAAGGACATTAGCTGGAAAGCGCAAAGTAGGAAAAACCATCGCTACGCTGTTATCCGGCAGATAATCGAAGAGATACAGATAGCCATCCTGATTGGGGGTTACGGTCAGGCTAAACTCCTCTTTATCCTTAAGCAGAGTCTTGCTAAGCTTCACATTCATATCTATCGAAGGGTTGTAGGCAATTTCCAAAGGGAGGATTTTAGCTTTGTACTTCATAAAGTAACGATAAACTTGGCTTTTCTTGGGAAAATAGGGATAATCGTTGCTGATTTCCTCGCTGATAATGCGTCCCGAAGAACTACAGTTCATAAAGATACTGGTGGCAATGCGTTCATCGAACTGAAAGTTTTTCTCCACATACTGGCTGGAAGTGAAGCTGCTAAGGTTTACATCTTGTGGCAAAGCCTTTTCCATGGCTAACTGCCGTACTAATTGCAAAGTTTTACTGCGAGCTTGCTCTACAGATACGGAGATGGGAAAAGCCTGTGAAGTATCTATCTCCACACTGATATACTTCTCCTTGCCTGCTAAAGAACCGATGCAGAAGATGAAGATAAGCAGCGTTATTATACGTATCACTCCAAACTTCGCCATTCCAGCGAAGGCTGGAATCCAGCCCTGATAAACCCCTACCATTGCAGCAGCACCTTACTTGGATCTCCACTCTGCAAGCCCGGGTCTTGCTCTCTGCCCATGCGTCTTGCAGCAACACTAACCTGAGCAGCCAAATAATCACTCAGCTCTTGCTGACTAAGCTTCTTATCTCCATTCGCATCAGCCTCACCCCGCAAACCCTTCATCAGAAAGTAAGAAAACAAGCCATGCTGCTGATCACCATACCCTGAAGATATCTGCGAGCCAGAAGCAGCCGAAAACACCGCCAGATTGGAAGAAACAGAAGGCAAAGAGGTGCTAATAAACACAGGTCTTGCACTCGCCAGAATAATCTCATTATCACGGTTTGCTCCGCTAAAACAGCTATCCAGAAACAGGCTAATCTGCTTCACCTTCAGCAGTTGCAGATTGGCATAAAGCTGCTCCAAATCGTAGCCGGAAATCGATGCATAGTTAGGGTTGCCATCATAAGGCAACAGATACGTCTTTTTGCCATTGGGATCAGGCGCACCATGCCCACTGTAATAGATAAATATCTCGCTATCTTTACTGCCAGCATTGCGGGAAAGCCAGCCATTGGGGTCAAACACCGTCTTAAACTCGCTTAACGTGGCAGCATCATCGGTTTTCATGTAGATGTTTTCGCTGGGGATACCCAAGGTTTTGATAAAATACTCTTTCATGTATTCCGCATCACGCCGTGCATAACGCACACTGCTCACATTGCGATAACTCTCTATCCCAAAGATAACTGCCCAACGCTTGGGATTGGGCTTGCCGATTGTCGGGATATTCTGTTCAATATCTATGGAAAGGGAAGTTGCAGAAGCAATAATTGCAGAGCTATCTTTGGCTTGCACCACCATTTCATCGGCAGTGCGCTCTATGCGGTTAAAAGCGATATTTAGCGGCTGATTCAGCTTGCTAAACTGGCTACGGCTTTCTTTCAAATCAAGCTTCAGGTTTAGATTCTTTGCAGTTTTGGCAGTAACAATGCTAAACACCAGATCTTGGGTGCCGCCTGACGGAATATCTCCTAAAGGGTAGGACAGATTGCTGCCGCTCATCAGATAAACACCTTCGCCAAGGATAATCTCCGCCACCACAGCTTTGGCAATTCCGCTTCCCCGGTTTTGGATGCGTGCCCGCACTTCCACTTGCTCTCCGGGTTCTATCTTACCATTGTTGCTTTGGTCGTCTATGCCAATATCGGCAATAGCTAAATCTGGTGGAAGCAGAGCTTTGGTGTTGAACTTCACTATTTTGTTATCAGGCGGAAAGCCATGCTGCTCTGTGAAGCTAATGTTAAGTTCTGCTGAGTCGTCCTTTATTGCTTGCCCTGCTCTTAATTCGATAGTTTTGCTGCTGCTTTCTCCGGCTTTTATTTCACCAAAATACACCGAAGCAGGGTAGCTTATCTCAGTGACAGTTACCAGAGCCATATTAGCTTGCACCATATAGGCAGCACCCTTACCGCTGTTATTGATAGTTATCTTTAACAGGGCGGTTTCTTCTGCATCCAGTATGTTATTCCCGCTTGCTTCGTTAAAACTAACAGTGGCAAAAAGATTTGGGGGAGTAATTGCGGTGCTTGAGCTTACAGTACTATTAGTGGGAGCTTTGTCTGTGGAGCTAAATACGCCAGCTTCGCCTTCCAACCTTGCCTCCAGATACTCCCAATCCAGTTTATCGCTCAATTGGCGGGTAACCTTTAGCTGGTATCTACTGAAGTTTTGTTTTACTTCCGGTGCCTTTGCTAAGGGTACTACTATATCAAAGGTCTTCTGGGGAATGCTTACCCTAAACCTTTGGCTATCTGCATCGTAGTTACCTAATGTTCCGCTCACTACTATCGTTTCCCGGGATTGGCTAAGCAAAGCCGATAACCGTTGGCTTAGTTGCTTTAGATATACATCATGTGCCGCTCTTACATCGATAACCTTCTGCGCATATTCAGCCTTAATGGCAGCAACCTGCTTTGTGGCGTTCTGCTTGCGCTGTTCAAATTGCGCTGTTGTTTCATATTCATCTTTTGTGGTAGTATTTATATCTTGTAACTTCGCATCCCTCTCCGCTTCTAGAGTTATTGCCGCCCATGGTGCATCCACCCAGCTCTTTAGTGCTATAACTTCATCACTAAGGTCAGCATACAGCCCGGCTGAGATAATCAATAAACCTAATATACACACTAAGTAAATACTGTCCATTATATTCCTGATCACACTCTTAAACATCAACTCTCCATGAGTTAAACTCTGCTTTGCAACGCTGGCTTCATTTGTTTGGTTCATTGGCTTTAGCCTGTTTTTTGCTACTTAATCCCAAACATAATCTCAGTCTAAACATAACAACCTTTCATTTTTGTTGAACCTAAAACTTATATAAGTCTTCATTTATTTATATCCAATATCCATTTACAAAGAACCGTCTGAATCCAGCGTTACGGAGTCCTGACCACCCGAAAGCCAATAAGATTGTACATTCGGTCGGGAAAGTAGTTGTGGGCTCGGTTGGTAACACGGCTGTAGTTGTCGCGGTTGCTCCAAGAACCACCCCGAAGCAATTTGGTCGATCCAGAGTTCGCCCCTATCGGGTCTGAGCTCTGGCTCTTGGCATAGTAGCCACTATTATACCAATCCCAGCACCATTCCCACACATTACCGCTCATGTCATATATCCCCAGTTCGTTAGCAGCTTTTGTGCCCACTTCATGTGTACTTGAACCTGCATTGTTACTATACCAACCCACACTGCCCAAGTCACTTGAACCGGAATAGCTACTGCCTTTGTTGTACTTCCCCCCTCTTGCCGCATATTCCCATTCAGCTTCCGTAGGTAAGCGATAACCGTTTGCTTTCCAATCGCAAGTAATGTTATCCCCACTACGGTTATAGCAGGGCTTGAAACCTTCTTTGAAACTGCGTATATTACAATAATTAACTGCATCATACCAGCTAACCTTTTCTACAGGTAAGTTATCCCCTTTCCAGTTTGAGGGATTGCTGCCCATCACATCAACCCATTCTTTCTGAGTTATTTCATATCTACCAATATAAAAGGATGCAATAGTTACTTGGTGTACTGGCTTTTCATCTGATCCGCCATCATTGGAACCCATGCTGAAGCTGCCACCTTCCACCAACACAAAATACTTTGGAAGTTGTCTTGCACTTATACGGAATTGCCAACCGTCTTTATCCAAGCCTTCCATAGTTGGGTTCCAAAAGATGGCAAGGTCGCTGCCGGTGGAACATGGAGTCGCAATACCTTTTCCGGTTAAATAATGTGGGTTACTGATTTCATTTCCAGTTTTATAGGGGATTGCCGTTATCATATATTGCTCAGCTGTTTTACCGCTAAGGTCGAAAGTAATGGTATAATAGCTTAGCTCCGGGTCTTGGATTACCCGGATATTGGTAACTGACTGTGCAAAGACCATAGTCATGCAGCAAATAAACATTAGGCAAAGCAAGCACTTTCGCATAGAAGATACCTCGTGATTATCTTTGCATCCTTAGTTACTACAGCTTGGATAACTGTCAAGATGTTTCTCACTCTTACTTGGTTTAGAGTGAAGCAAATACGACAAAAGCAGGTTTTCACCTGCTACATATTTGATGAGCATTGGTTATCAATCTGCAATTATGGCAGTATCAATCGGGTGTAGAAATTGAGCCAATGCATTACTCGGAAGGCGGGATCCGACGAGGACGTCGGATAACCTTGCCAGCGAGGACGCAGGCACTCCAGAACGCCAGCACTCCAGAACACCAGCACTCCAACACGCCAACACTCCAGAACGCCATCACGCCAGCACTAAAAAAAAGAGTCGTTGGCGATGGCGGCGACCTACTCTTCCACACAGTTGCCCATGCAGTACCATCGGCGCAGACGAGCTTAACTACTGTGTTCGGGATGGGAACAGGTGTTGCCTCGCTGCTATA
>JAQUJJ010000308.1 GCA_028681035.1 Candidatus Cloacimonadota bacterium | reverse complement strand
ACAAACCCAGCCCAATAACAACGACTACTTCACCAAGTCCCAGATTGGCTCTTCGGAAGCCCTGCAACGAAATACAGCCAACTGTAGTGAATGCTGCAGCTTCCATACTAACAGAATCAGGAATTTTAGCTAAAAGATTTATCGGCACAGAAACATACTCAGAATGTGTCGCAATGCCTGAACCGGCACAAGCAACCCTGTCTCCTATAGAGATTCCTTGAACTCCATCTCCTTTTTCCACTACAATTCCGGCGCAGCTGTATCCAATAGCCTGCAGTTTTTCAATCTCCTTACTGGGATTAACCTTTTGGTTCAGTTTATCTTTGGCTGCCGAAATACCATTTTCGATAATGTACTGATGCATCTTCTGAGCATTTTCTATAGCTTTCTTCATCGGACTTTCTTTTATCCCGTTTTTTCTAAAAGATGCCGTTTCTGTTCCAGTACTGATTAGGCTTCTACATACCTTAACTAAGACTCTCCCCTTTTCTACAGAAGGAATCGGAACATCTTCAACTACCAAACCAATATTGCTTTTAAACACTTGTTTCATTCACTTCTCCTATGAATCAACGTAATAATCTGCATTGGACACTCAACCTCACCATGCAAGCAAAAGACTTTTGCCCGCTCCCGGCTGGAATAGGATTTCGATACCCATCCATCTAGTATGGTTCCCTGCAATCCCTTTTCAGCACGAAAATGAATGTCGATGTTTGTACCCTTATCACACTGGGTTGAAAGCAAGTTATCAGAATACCTTATGTCGATCCCAATGTCAAAATGCAAATAGAGCTCAACGTAATGAACTCCTGATCCCATCAACTTATCAGTAATAATCCAGGATCTGTCATTCTTATCATACTCAATCTTTCTCCGATGAACAATCGGATGATTTAGCTTCCGATACCCATCGTGTTCTCCCTCATATTGCACCGTCTTATCGTCTTCCTTCCACATCATAGTCTTTGGAATCGCGTCACTTTGGAAATCCCATAAAGAATCTTGGCGCAAAGTATTTTGGCTCTGTTTGTCGACTACAATAGTATTATGCATTGCAGTGCTACGAAATCTCATTCTCTGCTCAGGGTTAGAAGAGTAAACGTATGTGCCAGGATCTACTATGAAAGTCTTGTCCTCAATGTAGAGTTCGAAAGAGAGCAAATCACTGTGAGTATGAGTCCCCCCTCCCAATTCAGCATTCTTACTTTTCCCACTGTTGTTGATAAACATGTAATCATTGTTGTTGCGAATGATGAAGAATCCGGCATCATTGAACCCTTTTGAACAAAGCGGAAGGTTTGATGGAGAAACTGCTTCGAAGCGTTCCAGGTATTTATGCCCTAGTACCAAACTGATTTCAAGCTCTGAGGATCCTGCTGCTGCTTTAAACTGTCCATTGTCGAACAATACTGCCCCAATTGCTAATAAGTATCTGTGATCAAGATTACTGATTGGCGAAAACACAACCAACCTGGCGTCATCTTGATCGCCAATTATGGGAGCAGTACCATCAGGTTTTGTGTAATAGAGTATAAACTCAAGCATCTTTTCCAGTCTATACCGGATATCTGCCGGGATTTCATAATTGTTGTTATCTAACAGTAGTATAGCATACAGGGACATTTCGACCACGAATCTGTGGTAGTTTACACTTCTCTCATACGAGGGACCTGATGGTAAAAACTGATACCTTATCTCTCGGAAAAGCTCCTCTTTGCCCCAATCCAACCATTCTGAGCCCCTTTTGGTATCTTTGAATCGTATTCCAAGAAAAATCAGCCCCACCAAATTTGATAAATAGTGATTATGATTGTTATAGCTGTTGTACTCAGGGTGTGAATAAATATAAGTACCATGTAGATACAGTGATTTTACTAACTTGCCATGTAAGGCAGGCTCATTCTTAAGAGCTTCGAGAAACAACGACTCGGCCCATAGTAAGTTTACCGCTCTAATTGCTACATCCTGGGTACAAGCCCAGTTAATGCTTCTGAGATATGGATTGCTTTGCAACCAAGACTCCAGCTCTTCCCGAAACCAAGTGAAGCTTTCCCGATTCCCATTACAAACATGGTCAATACCCCATAACACGGCTGTGTGAAATCGGCTGATCTCTCGCGGGAACTTAACGTCCGCGTTGTTATCCAAATCTACCTGATTATATCGTCTGTAGAAAAGCCCGGCCTTCCAGACATGCCGCGACTTCCAGTCCATATCCCATTTCATTAATGGAACTTCATCGGACATGCGCCCAAAAACAAACCGATCAGTCTTTTTAATGCCAGGATAGGAGGAGACCATCGGGGCTATCCTAAACAGTGGTGCCCAACTTCTCAAGCTGTCAAGGGGTACTCTGTGTAGACCCAACAAACCTAATAGGTCATTTATCTGCCTGTACTTCCTAATCAAGTGACCGGGAATCTTCCTGAATCTTTTTTGCATCAACACATCACGTTAACCTTGCTGGGCTTACCTTGTTACTTATTGTTGCTTCCATATCTTCTTCATTTTGCGATGGATCGGATTCAGAACCTCATCGTCAACCTCAGATGCTATAAAAGGCATAATTCCTTGTTGGTGCGGGGCTTGAGCTAGTACTCGGCACCATCCGCTGTTCACCTCAACGATAACGGGGCCTTCCGAAGTAACGGCGATATCCCAGCCAATCGACTTTTGCTCCGAAATGCTTTCAGCAGCCTCGCAAACCAGCTCCAATACTTTGTCCCAAAAAGGAATAGTAAAGCCTTTGATTGCTTTGCACGATATAGGGTGTTCATAAAGTCTGTTTGAAGAGTACTTAGATATTGCACCATCGTATATCAAACCTGTCTTAATGTCAACTGGTGCAGCTATTCCACCTCCAGATACATTATCTACAGATTTGCCGTTACCAAAACGCATAGCTGCTCTAACTACTCTTACTTGGTCTGATCGGATCGTTATCACACGAATTGTGTTGACTGACTTTGAATATATTGCGTCAATATCGGGATGTTGAACAATTTTATCTTCGATGATGAACTGACCATGGATCAATTTACCCTCTAACCTAACTCGTAACTCATCTTTTGTTTTCGGAAAGATAACCTCTACTCCAATTCCCTCTTGACCCTGCCTGGGCTTCAAAACACCCCCCCCCCC
>JAQUJJ010000102.1 GCA_028681035.1 Candidatus Cloacimonadota bacterium | reverse complement strand
TCGGCTTTCTCAAAGATAATGCTGTATCTTTTGTTATTCGTGGCATGGGGACCAGAGCTGTTAAAGAAGGTTTGCTAGAAACCAATTTCAAGAAAGTGGTTGAGGATATGCGCTTTAAGTATCGGTTCGCCGGCTTTAAGGCTGGCGAAACCTTCCACTGTGCAACCCGCAGAATCGCGGTGCGGACAGATGGTCACCCGAGCAAGCATTCAAACAGCGTGGAACTCAGTCTGGTTGTAGCTCGTAAGTATAAAAGAGGTGCCCAAAGAGGCAAGGACTTCTATCTTTTGTGTGACTTTGATGACCCCAACATGCCTGAGCAAGAACTCATTGCGAAAGCCATTGATACTTATAAAAAACGCTGGTCTATTGAGGAGGTGCATCGCCAAATGAAGCAGAGCATGAGATGGGAAAGTATGCGTTTGGCCAGCTATCAAGGCATGAAGAATCTCAATGCTTTTATGGCTCTGGCTCTCTTCTTTATCTATAAATGCAAAAATCATATTCATATCCTGGCAGCCGGCTTTCCAAAGATCATCCAGTACATAAAATCAGACAGATACAAGCCCAAGGAGTTCGTTTACTACAGAATAGCCGAGGTTGTCGCTATCTGCATCACGCTGGTTGTCCAATACAAACGAAGGCCAAATATACAGGAAAGACGTGATCGAGAGCAGATCAAAATTAGGTTCTGAAAAAAATGGGGGAATGCCAGTTAGAATTCTGCTTGACAATTATTATGCCCGCTATTAACTCGCATTTATGGAGGTAGTAATGGATAATATTGTAATGCTCTTAGTTTTTCTGATAGGAGTATCTTTATTAGATGGGCTAACTTTCAGCATTGGATTGCAAGAAAACGTTGAAAAGAGGTTGAGGTTACCATGAAAACCCAAAAACACTGTGAAATATGCGGAGTTTCTGTAAGCAAGAAAGAATACAGATATTTCGCAAAAGTTGAGTTAATTATCTATCTGAAATCGCCCCACGTTGTGCACATTGACGAGAGGAGTAAAACAGTAACCATCTCCAACGGAGATAAATACTCTTACCATATAATTGAAGATGATGAAGCCTATATAATCAGCAAGGTTAGCCCGCACATCGTATGTTCTGAAAAATGCGCTGAGAGATTCCTTGAAGTAGAAAGCACGGAAATAGTTACATCGCTAAACAATAATAATTATCCTTGTTATAATCCCGCTTTAACACAGGCTTTCTTGCCAATAATGTTTCATCCGGAAAACATAGAACACTGTGAGGATACGTGCGAATACTGTGGTGAATTGTACCCTTCAAGGAGCGTAGATTTCTTATGTATTCCCTTGATAGACGTAGCGACGAGGAAAGGGGTTTATCCACCTAAGGAAGAAGATTTAATCCAAGGATATCATTCCTTAATGTCTGACACACACCCTAATAAGCCTGGGGGCACTTTCTACAATATAAAATTAGATCTAAACAAAGGCAATTGGCACAAAAATAAGTTCTGTTCGAACGAGTGTGCTTATGAATTCTGTGTAGAGAATAGAACAATTGCTCAGACAAAAAGCAATATGTTAAAAAACCATAATGTTCTGATCACACCTTTTATCAAAGAATTAAATATACAGTTAAAAAACCGTTATCTGTATCGACCATTTAAAACAAGCTGAGTTTAAATGATAAGTGCGGATAAGGAAGAAAGTTGAAATATTTTCTTTATATCCATTAGAAAAACGATAGCACGATATTTTGGGTAATGCTCAATATTGGACTTTTCCCCTGACATAAATCCTTAAGCATAAATATTCGATAGAAGTATACTGATTGTTTTAAATGCGTAAATCAGAATTATGTTCGATCATCCCTGAAGTGATAGGGATGATCTATGATAAGGAGTGAGATTATGATCTTAAATTTTTTTCAGTCGGGTTACAATAAGCCACAACTGCCAGACGATGTGTTTCTAGAAATTCGTAGATTAGTAGAATTGAAAAGGCGGGGCAGGCACCATGATGCTGAAGAAGGTTATCGTCAATATGCAGATAAGCTTATTGGAAATACTTCAGACTTTGTGTATGCCCACATTTTAAAGGGATGGGCTAAAATCAAAATATGTCTTGGAGAATATGAAGAAGCCATTGATATGCTGAACCAAGCGGCAAGATTGTTTAAGTCAGTCGACGAGGAGGAAGCATTCCAATGTAGTAGTCAAGCTACTATTCTTATGCGAAGAGATACATATAGGAACCAGTTTATTGCGTATGTAAAAGCTGCAAGCGGTGGCTCAATCGACTACCCTAAGAATTACTAAAATCAGGATAAACTGAAAAATCAGGGAAGGCCGGATTTTGGGTTGTACTCTTGATATATAGCCTTACCAGTTAATCTTCAGTAAAAAAAGCTGGAGATGATAAATGCGTAAATTAGAACCTATTTTGATAATCCTTGTGATTATGGGAGGCAATTTTGAGTAAGGTAGTTTATGACGAATCGCTGCTGCAAGCAGCAAAGAATGGCGATGCCAAAGCACAATTCGATTTGGGAAAATGTTTCGCCACTGGTGAGGCATAGGGTGGGACAGAAAGGAAGCAGTTAGATGGTATCGCATGGCAGCAGAGCAGGGATTTGTCGAAGCACAAAACATGATGGGTCTGTGTTACGATATCGGTGATGCCGTCGTTCAGGATGAAAAGGATGCTGCCAAGTGGTATCGTAAAGCTGCGGAGCTAGGAGATGTCAAAGCGCAATTCGATTCTGGTGTGCGTTGCTTTGTTGGCAAAAATGTCACGCAGGACCAAAAGGAAGTGTTGAGATCATATCGCCTTGCGGCAGAAAAAGGACTTGCCGAAGCACAATAATTTTTGGGTGTTGGTTACTACAATGGTGAAGGGATAATGCAGGATAAAAAGGAAGCGTATTTTTGGTTGTTTTTATCTGCGGAAAATGGAAGTGAAGATGCGAAGCAAATTCTTGGTATGTTTTCGATTGCTCTCAATGTGTTTCAGCGTATGCGTATAGAATCAAGAGCTAGAAAGTGGCTTGAAGAGCATCATAGATAGATGATATAAGATCACATAAAACACTTATTCTTTTGTAATTGCAACTGCCTATTTCCCCTCTCATAGTTTGAAGCCGATGGAGGATTTCTGGCTGGCCTGAGAACCTTCATAAGCGTTCTTTACTTTTTCATAATACTCTGCCTGTTCGACCGTGAGCGATGATCTTGTCGTTGATATTATGCCGTTCAGCGTTTCCATTGATATCTTGTTTTTGTTACTATAAGCTATCCTGGCTGCTTCTGATACAATGTAATCAATATCACTGCACACCCTTCCTTCAGTTCTCTCTGCAAGCTTATTGTAGTCAATATCTTGTTCAACAGGCTTCTTCTCAAGTAGCAGCCTGAATAGCCCGGTCCTGGCTTCAAGATCTGGAGGAGGGACATAGATTATTTTGTCTATTCTTCCTTTGCGAAGTACAGCTGGATCAATCAGATTGGGTCTATTCGTCGTACCGATCACCAATACTCCATCTTTTCCACAATTATTAAGCTGAGAAAGAAATTCATTGACCTCCCCGGACATACTTGCATTGTTGATGTCCTCACGATTATGGACAAGAGCGTCAATCTCGTCAAAACAAATGGTGCTGGGTTTCTTCTCCCGGGCCTCCTTAAATAGTGCGCCTATCTTTTGCTGTGAACCGTGTATGTAGATGCTGGCAAGATCAGATGCCCGGATAAATATGTAGTTGTAGTTTGTCTCTTCTGCGAATTTCTCGGCAATAAAGGTTTTCCCGCATCCTGGAGGACCATACAACAAGATCCCGTTCGGGATGGAAATGCCATATTGCCTTGCACCTTCTTGATCATTGAGTATCTGCATGACACTTCTTAACTCGTTCTTAATATGCTGCATACCTGCGACATCTGCAAATCCTCCGCCTGCAGAATCATGCTTTGACATGATTCCAGGTTTCCCAATGACTCTCTCGTTGAATTTTTTAAGTATTCTCTTCTTTTCTTCGATCAAGGAGTGGGCAAACTCTTCGGCTGAGTCGAACTTATCTTCATGACTGCTCAAGGATCTTTTTATGATATTTGCAAGCCCATCGCTAACCGGAATGTTGTTAAAATTTAGGTTGGGTATTCCAAGAGGCTTTTCTCGGACATCTTGTAATTTTTGTTTTATCGGCAAATCATCTTGCATGTGCAGCAGATCTTCACTCCATGGAAAAACGCTAAACAAAGCCTTGAAAATGACAACTCCCAAACTGAATAAATCGCCTTTTGAATTGGGTTTTTTGTCAAGTAAGGCATCCGATGCATACATTGGCATATCCGGATTATGTTTTAGAGTTAAGCTATCCTGACCATCTTGGTAGGCGTATCTGAAGCCGCACAATACTCCTCTCATCGATCCGGTGGAAAGATCCAACATGATATTGTCCGGCTCGATAGCATTGTGGTAAACAGGGGTAGGAAGTTCGTGTAGATATGCCAAGGCCCTTAGAATATCCAAACTCACCTGAATCAAGTCAAAGGTACCTATGGTGCCATCCCGGTATAGCAGGCGTTCAAGTGATTCGCCGCTGACAAATTCACAGATAAGATATGCAAATCTTATCCTCTTCCTGATTAGAAAACCACTTTCGACATACTTAGCAATAGAATTGTTTTCAAGTGACCTCAATAACAGTAATTCCCGTAATTCGCCCGTCGATGTGTAATCAGAAGGGTTGGTCCTTCTTGTGTCTATAAGTTTGCAGAAGTAGTTTTTCCCCTCTACATCTCTGATCCTGTAAGACTCGCTACGTTCTCCAGATCTGATCTTGAATCTGATAGTGTATTTGCCTTTGAGAATAGTTTCATTCATAGGTCATATCCCCTGAATAAATCTTACCCCTATATTAGTTTATGTTGCTGTAAAAAAGGCAGCAAGTTATTAAGCTCCGCTACAATTGGCAATAGCTCACTTAGGTCCACGTCAGGTGGCTTGCTCAAACCTGTCTGTAAGAGAGATCTCGCTTTTGCCTTATCACTCCAGTCGAGAAGGTCAAATTTTGCCGAGTAATCGCGCATGATTTCCACGCACATTTCTCTGCCCGCAAGGGCAAACCTGATCTGCGCATCCATCATTTCTATCTCTGTTTGGAGTTCCCGCATCATTTTTAGATTTTTATGCGTCCTATCTTTATCTGTTACCAAAGAATCAAGTTTGCCCTTGTGGTCGGACATCGCCGCATTTATATTGTCCATATTTAGACGATCCTCAACTGAATTGTCTCGGATAAGCTTCATTAGGTTCTCCAGCTCTGCGTAAGCATGCCGGAGCCTTTCTTCAATTCTGGGTATCTCCATCTGTTTTGCTATCATGTCGATCTCACGTTGCAGCTTTCGCAAATCAGAAAGCGTTTGCAATCTGGTATCGTCATTTGCTCTAGCCTTTTGAAGATTTTCATACAGATCATCAAGCTCTTTAAGTATCCGATCAGACTGATTCTGGTCTGTTTTGTCATATATATGTTCCAGGGTGGACCTTGCTTCCCTGATATTAGACTCCAGCTTGTCGGCTGAAGGCACGGAATCGGAAACAAATTCAACAACATGATCAAATGAAAAATCGATGCTGGGAAAATAAGCTGAAAAGTTCATCTTTTCATCTCTGGTAATCTTGATCGTAAGATTGACGTCACTTTTGGCTTTTACAAGTGCCGGCACATCATCTCCGCTTATTTTGACCATTGTCACCAGACTGCTGTATAGGGCTTTCGTCCCTTCAGCATAATAATCGCCGGCATAAATGGGGATTTCAATGAAATCATTTGCGTTCCCAGGACGAAGGTCCACTGGTATTTTATACCTGTTTTCAGTACCTATGGCTGGGGCAACTTTATTCTTTTCAAGGCCCTTTATCGGAATCAGTCCATCTCTGTCGAATAGGTCGTCATGTACTTCAATGGCTATCTGATAGGGTAGGGTGGCTCCTTTTTGACCATGTTTGAAGCCTTGGAGGATAGTGAATTGGTTAGGCTCACAGTGCAGTCTATTGCTGCTCTGATCGTACAATTCCACCGTAAATTGATTAGTTGAATTTTCGACGAGACTAAGCTCTATTAGCTCTACATCACTTCCCATTTTTATCTGTTCGGTAGTCCAAGCGCCGTCGTTGCGTTTAACAACCAGGTACACTCCGTTTTCAGGGATGGAATCCGATTTATTGACCAGAAGTTTCACGGTCAGCCATTCGCGCAGTTCTACTGAGGATGTCTCATATTTAAGTTCAAGATTGATCTTAGATCTGTCTACATCGACGACGCCATCGGGAATATCTATTGTGGAGGCATGCAGGGCCGCTCCGTAAGCAACAACGGTCATGGGGTCAATGCTGAAATCAATATTCGTGGTAATCTGTTGTTGGATCATTTCCTTCAACAGTGGGGTATATGATGGACCACCCACCATGATTAGGGAGCGAAGATCTGCTGAGCTTATATTATTTCTTGATAACAGGTCTTTGGTCATGTCAATGGCCTTTTGAAAATAAGGTCTGGCCAAGTTGTTATACATATCCCTGTTCAGAGTGATATCCAGTTCCACACTCCTGCCTTCGTCATCCACTCCATAATCAACTCCTAAATCGGTAAGAATATCAACATCGCTTCTGAGGCTGAGCTGTATCTTGGCTTCTTCAGCTTTGGCCTTAAATGCGTTCCTAAGCTTCTCCTTTTCGTTGTCGTCACTCAACACCCTTGAGACTGAAAAATTCTTATTAACATATGGGATGATGATCTCATCTACAACAGCATAATCAAGGCTTTTGCCGCCCAAGAAATTGTCTCCTTCTGTATCGATAACATTCATTATCCCGTCTTCAATCTTCAAAAGAGCGGTATCAAAGGTTCCCCCGCCAAGGTCAAACACGATCAAATAGCCATCTTTAGCTTTAGAATTCATACCATATGCGAGCGAAGCAGCAACTGGCTCTTGCAACAGCTCGCAATACTCGAACCCAGCAAGTTCCGCGGCCTTTATAGTTGCTGCTTTTTGGCCAGGAGTGAATTTGGCTGGAACGGTTATAACTGCCGCCTTGAGTACACTTTCTTTGGTTAATGCTTTCAGATACTTCAGCAGCTCGGCTGAAAGGTCTTCTGAGCTCAGTGACCTTCCCAGGTTCGGGCATTCATACAGCTTGTCCGAGCCCATAGTTCTTTTGAACTCGGCAAACGTATTGATTTCCCATTCTGTTGTAGTGAATGACTTGATCAGATCTTCGCCCAGCTGCCTGTAAGCGCTGTCTCCAACAATTATTCCTTGTCTTCTGTTCACGTGTACACAAGATGGTGTAGTGTATTTAAGTGTTTCTGATCTGCAAATATCAGGTTTTCCATCCTTAATCTTGGCAACCGAAGAGTTGGTAGTTCCAAGATCAATGCCATATACTATCTTATTGCTGGCCATTATTTCTCCTTATTCCTGATGGTTGAAGGCTACAAATATTTCTGCTGCTTGGATCATTGTTCCATTGTATTTTACCATTGGTTTCACTACTCGTTTAATAATTCTTTGTCCTGGATCTATGCTTTCATCCAATTCCATAGTAGCAATCATGTTGTCATTATCATCAAACGGCATCCCAATTAATTGAGGTATTTCGTACGCATTGGCATTCAGGTTGTCCAAGATGGCACTCGTAGCGCGAGAAAGCTGCTTATGACCCCTGATGGAATGATCCATATGGTTCAAATTCTGTTGTATCCGGGTAATTTCATTTGCTATCTTTAATACCAGAGAATGGTCTAGTTCGGTATTCCCTTTTGTTTCTGGCTGATATTTTTGTAAGAGGTCCAATTGTTTGCTTGCCAAATCGATTAGTTGGTTATCAAGTTTAATAGCTTCTTCATCATGCGCCATCTTCGATTCTGAAATGCTTGAATACAGCTTCATCCCCTGTTTTGTCATTTTCCTTTTCAACAACATAAGTGCTAGCACCATAATGACCAAAGCGCTGACCAGTAAAAATAAACCTGTTTTAGTCCTTTGGGTCAATTCATTGCGGCTCTGATCAATTTCGCTTTCAAAGCGATCCTTATTGTTTCCCACAACACCCATTATGAACGTCCGCGTAGATTCAAGCTGTGCTGAATTGACTCTAATTAATGCTTCAAGACTGTCCATCCTAACCGAACTTTTCTCCAAGTCATTCTTCTGACTTTTAAGGATAGCTGCTTGTCTTGTCTGCTCTTTTCTAATCTGTAGCTGCTCCTCTCTAATCTCATGCTGTTCCATGAGAGCAACATCTTCTTCTGCCACGTTACATGCAAATCCACACAAACTTAATGTAATAGCCAATATGAGTATTATCCTTTTCATCTTTTCACCATCATCCAAAGAAGAATTTTTTGAAAGAGTTCACAAAGCTGTCTGGGTTAATGCCTAAGTCTATCATAATCGACTTTAATGTGCCCTTATTTTCTGTTACTCTATCGCGTATTGCAGCGTGCTTATCCAATGACTCGATGAACGGAAAGACTTCCCATGCTTCTTTCAGGTCATACTTATAGCGTTCTATGAGAGCATATTTGTTGGAGCTGAGTGAACGCCCAAATAAGCTCTGATGGTTATTGTTGACATCAATGATGATTTGCAGAACTCGATTGGCTACCATACTGCTAATGTTGAGATATGTTTCATCGCTTTGGCCCAGTTTTGCCTGTATCTTTTGAAGAGCTTGGGTATTGTCGTTTAGAAAACTTTTTGCCAGTTGGATAGATGCCTCATATTTGGTAGAGCTTTCAATAGAAGCTATAATTTGCAGGGCTTCGTTTTTGATACTCTCAAATTTAAGTCTCTCAGGTGTTTCTTCTACCCATTTGATCAATTCTTTTGTATTCTCTTCAATCCTTTGTTTGACTAACGACCTTACAGCTAAGCTTTGAGCTTTGTCTAATAATGTCCTGCATCTGTCAAAGAATTTGTACTCACCCGAGCCTTTATAGTAGTTGAAATGATCAATCGCACACTTTAGGATCTCTTCAGAAAGCTTATCAGCATTGACATGATATTCCATGTCATTCTTCCCCACCAGATCTCTGAATAGCCTCAAGTCTTCAATACATAAGACATATAAATTCATTCCAAGGTCAAGGGCTTTTATCGGGTTTGCCTTCCTGCTTCCCTCGTTTTTTGATATCTTACCGTTCAATCCAGCCACAAGAGGGGAGCCAATCTTTCCTATTACATGTTGGTGTAGGTCCTTATGTACATTGGAGAAAATCCTGCTTGTTGCTATTAGAGATATTCTGCCTTTTGAAGAATAGGGGATTAGGTATTCCAATAATTGCTCAACAAACAGCCTCATTATCTCAGCGCGGTCCGGCTTGTATGTGCTGTTTGTTATTGAGCTAGCATAATCGTCGAAAAACTCAGAATCTATCAATTTCTGCTTTAAACGCATCGCGTCAGATAACTCGTCAGGATCAATTTTGCTGCTTTGCATCGATCTTATCATTTTTAAAGTGCCTAGATTATTAAGGGCAGAATTGTACTTACGCAGAGACTCCCTGCTGGTAGAAACCTTATCCCAAATATCTGCGGCTTTTTCTGTATGGTTATCTTCAAGAGCTGAAAATGCAGGCTCATCAATGTGACTACCATTGGAGAACCAAAAGAGTGAGTGCAGTAATCGTTCTTGATTAAGTTGAATCCTTGCTAACGCAGAATCAATCATCCCGACCTCTCTTGCGATCTCGGGTAAAAACGGGAAATCCACCTTGAATGGGATTGGTTTACCAGCCGTTAAAAATGCATTGATTTTAGAACAATTGCGCTGTATATCCTTCTGGCTGGCATTAGCGTATAGTCCTATAATGCGGTATGGGTTCATGTAAATGGCATCCACAGACATCTCCTAATATTTACGCACTTATAAACACCTTAGTTGTTAAGTCCTGAATGTTGGGTTAAACTCCAACCCAAAGTTTTACTATCGTTTAAGAGTTATTCAAGCTCTCAATTCTTATACTCTGCTTATTCCTAAGCGACGGATTACAAGAAACATCTTATCATATTTTTAGTCAAGTTCTTTCTGTAGGTGGAATTCGTACAGAGTAGTATGTGGGATCGGGTACGGTCACCGCAAGCGATATTGCGTAAAGGGTACCTTACTTGCATCCACTATAGCTAAACATCTCGCATGAAGGATCATCATTGAATGTCAAAGGTGGATAATCATATCCTTGATCGGCGGCAAGCTTGAACCATTTTTTTGATTCGGTTTCACTCTGACAAACACCGACACCATCTCTACAACAACATCCAAGATTATACTGAGCAGCGGCTAATCCTTGGGATGCTGCGTAGTAGTAGCATTTGAATGCTTCTTCATTGCTTTGAATTAACCCTCCGAATCCTTTCCGGTAATACTCACCCTTATGATTATACGCTCTTGGGCTATTAAGAAGGATGGCTTTCGTGAAACACAATTCTGCTAGTATTTGATTTATCTCAACCACATTTAAGCCTAATAGATAGCACATGGATAATCTGTAGCTTGCATCACCATGGTTAAGATCGGCAGCACACTTATACCACTTAAAGGCTTTGTGCTTCATACATACATTAGCACAACTCTCAGCAAACCGAAATTTTGCATCAGCATCTCCCATTTCTGCACTTTCTTCTCTTGATTTCCAATATGCATTTATTTTTGACTGTTCGATTGATTTTATCACGATGAAAGCCACAATGATACACACTGAAACAATTATCAAGATGGTATTGACCATTATCAACTCCTACTTCTCGATTAGTATATATAAAACTTGATAGCCTGGCTTACGTCTATTCTGATCCTGGCTGAGACAACTCTCACTTATCCTCTGGTCCGACGTGCATCAGCTTGATGTTATCGGTGCTGACGGAGCTGAAAAAAGATTTGTCATAGTAGGGTTTGAGAGGATCTGAGAGGATATCTTCTTCTAAAAATTCTTCGATGTCTTCAAATTTACCACGTATATCCTTATATGATACTGGTAGCAACGAGCGGATGATCTTGAAGAACTTGATCTCCCTGTAATCAATCTCTTCATCGGCGCGAATGATGGCCAATGCATATTCAATTATCTTAAGCTGGTCATCTCTACCAAGGACGGCGTTTTTCAGTTCTTTGAAAAATCCGGTCATGAATTCATTACTGTCCCTGTTGAATTCATCAACTAGGCTGTTTAAATGTATCTTTAGCTCATTAGGCTCACAGATCTCTTCGTCCTGTATGAACTTATTGACGCATTCGAGCTCCCGTACGTCAATGATCCCATCACAGGCCATGCAAGCGAATGCGGTTTTGATCAGTAGATTCTTCATATTATCTTTCTCCATAATGCTTAGACTCATAAATATAATAAAAATCTGTAGAGCTATCATTGTGAAACACGCTAATCCTCAAGATGCTTTTAATTTTCCATATTTTACGAATAAATATTGTGAGGGATTTTGTCAAGATCAATGTATCGTTAGCTCATGTATATTACTTAACACGAGACTGTTCAATTAAGGCAATCAAGTTAAATCGTGTCAGTGGTAATCTAAGCCAGATCTTTAGCCACTCGGCCAAAAATGACCTGATTGTAATAAATGAGACGGGATACCTTCCCTTAAATGACAAAGCTGCAAATCCCTTCATTCAGTTGGTCGTCATCTTTACGAGTTCCAGATCAATCATTATTGCTTCAAACTGGCATTTCAATGAATGGGGTGCTACTTTCAACGATTACTTCATAGCACCCGCAGTCCTGGATCGCTCATTGCATAATTTCCTCACGATTACGATGTTTGGGGATAGCTTCAGTATCAAACATCTGAAGGAATACAAAGTGTACCAGTTCGAGTGCCATTTTGTACCAATTTTAAATGCCATCTACAGCGAGCCACACTATTCCGGAGGCACAGTGGAGATCACTTATTCACGTACAATGAATGTGGAAGAACAGGGTTAATGTATGTCTGAAGATATCTTACCTTGGCATCAGCAGCATGTCTTGAGTCTTATCCCAATGCATTCATTAAGCGCTTGGATGGCATGATGAACGCATACGTGTGGACTTTAAAAACAAAAATAACTTCACTGAATGGACTTACTACAGCGTGGTATGGTCCACAGATATGACTTAGCACAATTTAGACTGTGCAATACTGCCGATGACTCAACTAACATGAGTATGGGCAAACACAATCACGAGCAAAAGGTGATTTGAAGGACGTACTCAATAAATCGAATAGGATCCACATAAGTCAGATGTATTGGCTTTATTCCTCCATCCTAAAAGCTAACTGATGAAAACAATGGTACATAAAACCTTGGATTTTTAAGCTATAGGAAAATGGGGGTATATCTGTTATTGTATTTGGCTTGACAATAATGATGAGATGATAAATAGTGCAATTGGTTGTTTAGCTTAGATAGAGTGTAAGAAGAGAGGACTTCAAATGTTTTAAAATAGCTTAAGAAACATTGAGTTGGAATTTTCACCAACCTTTGAGACTCAACTCTAAGGAACGCCCATCTACGGCTCGTTTATAAATAAAACAGGAATGCTTGGTAATGAATAATTTTTAAGGAGTTAAGTATGATTCCATTAGCAGTGATTGGAATTCGAGTAGAAAAGTCTCTGTTCGGCAAGTGTAGTAAGGAAGACTATGACTCATTAGGGGCAAGGATGGCAGACTTAATGCCATTCACACCAACGAGAGGAAGGGATTTAAAAAATATTTATGGAGAAGGATATTTTAAACCTTATGATGTGATTGAATTATGGAATAAGACCATGCATTTTTCATTACACGTTCTGGATGCAGAGAAATACTGTTATAATGTTGAACTCGGCCAAATCGTACAAACCCTAAGCTCGGAGTACGCTCTAATATTTGGTTATTCTATGCCTTATAATCATGATGAAATGGATATCAATATCCATGATGAGCATGGTCAGTTTGTTTTCCACATTCCTGACGGTCATAATCGTAAAATTATTAAGCTTCCGCCATTAGCGATTGATATACCACAAGATGACGAGTATTTTTACAACAAATATCTTGCGCATTTGATTTAATGATTATGCCCTATCTTTCTATTTTGTAGGTAACGTCTCAAAGGTTGGTGTAAATTAGGCAAGCCAAAAGAAGAAAAAGGTTGAGCCAAATCGAACTCATTGTTTTAATGGTTTAACAAATTAAAAAGACAAGGAGAAGAACATGACTCAACCAA
>JAQUJJ010000307.1 GCA_028681035.1 Candidatus Cloacimonadota bacterium | reverse complement strand
CTCAGAATCAACAGGTTCAGGAACGATAGCATGATAGATGGTATAGCCCGTTGCGTTTGTTATTGCCGTCCAGCTTAAAAGCATTTGCTCCGAGACAGTTAGCTCCAACTGTGCTACGGGTGCGTTACGTGTTTCCGCTACAGAAGCGGTAGCTATATTGCTGCTTAGACCAAAGGCTGCGGATAGCAGTAAACACATCGCAGTCGCTAGAAATGCTTTACGCATATATTCCTCCATTTTGCCACCCTGCTGGTGACGGTTGTTATTAAAACTACAAATCCTATTTTATTGGAATGGCTATTTTGTGTCAACAGCATTTTGCTGCACTGGGCGAGTTTGGATGGGTGACGTCCCCGTCGCCCCCTGCTCACTAAGCTAGAACAAATATAGTGCTAAAGCAAAGCTCGTGTTGCTGGATCCGACGGGGACGTCGGATATCCAAATCACTTCAATTCATGCAGTGTGTATTCCGCAGAGCCAAGCCCGATGCTTTCCGCATAGGCAAAGGTCTTGTATCCTTTGAACTTCTTGCCTTTTTCTTTTGCCATATCGTAGCAGGCTTTGTCTATGGCAACGGGATCGCTGCTGATAAAGATGCCAAAGTCTTCCATAATGGGGGTCATTTTCTTGCCGATGCAATCGCAACCGGAGGTTATGTTCATGGCGAAGTTCATGTAGATATTATGCTTATTTAGCTGGGCTGCAAAAGCACCTTCCACCACCTTTTCGATGAAGGGATGCCCAATCCCGATAAACTTGGCAATGTTTCTGATAGACATAATAGTTATCGCTTTGTAGGGGCAAATAGCCATGCAAGCACCGCAACCGATACACTTATCCTTATCGATGTAAGATTTCTTGCCGATATTAAGCGCATCCACGTTGCAGCGGCTTTTACAGAGATTACACTGCCGGCATTTTCGGCTGATAATCCGTGGTTTTTCTCCCATATGCATCGCCAGTTTGCCTCCCTTGGCAGCGTGCCCCATGGAAAGCTGCTTGATAGCCCCACCAAAACCCGCAATATCATGCCCTTTGAAGTGGGATAGGATAAGCAGCTGGTCGTAATCCAGAAAAGCCTTGCCAATCTTGAAGGTTTTGAAATGCTTTTTGTTGATTTCCACTTCCGCAAAGTTCTCGCCATGCTCACCATCCGCAAACACAATGGGAAGCTGCGTAAAGCCATGCTCTTCCGCTGTTTTGGCATGCAGCTCTTGCTTATAGCGTTGCCCGCCATACAGTACATTCGTCTCTATGTAACAGGATTCGATCTCCCGCTCCCTAAGGTAATCTATAATGCCAAGATAGTCGCAATAAGGTAGCTTAGTGAAAAAGAGATTGACAGGTATAATAAGATGAAAAATAGTGTGCTTGGTCGTTTGACCTTAGATAGAGTGTAAGAGGTGAGAACTTAAAATGTTCTCAGGAGAATATCAGTAACAATGAGTTGGAATTTATACCAACCTTTGGGTCTCAACTTAACTAACTTTACTTAAGAGGAGATGTGATGAAGTTACACAGGTTTATGCTATTGATACTTGTTTTAACAATGGTTTTGGTATCATGCTCTAAGAAAACAACTGAACCACTTAATACAACGTCTCAGATGATTAAAGTGCAAGGTGGTACTTTTAATAACGGTGCTTCTGAAGTCACAGTGAGTACTTTTTATATTAATAAGTACGAACTCACCCAAACTGATTTTGAGTCAGTTATGGGGGTAAATCCGTCATATTTCGTAAATGTACCTGATGGTCCAGTGGAAAATGTTACTTGGTTTGATGCTATTGAATGTTGCAATCGCAAGAGTTTGAAGGAGGGCTTTAGCCCCTGTTATTCTTACAGCACCTATAGTACCAACCCTTCAAATTGGCCATTGTATTGGAATGCATATTTTAGTAATCAAACTAACATATCTTGTGACTGGACAGCTAATGGATACCGTTTACCTACAGAAGCAGAATGGGAATATGCAGCTAGGGGTGGTAATCAAACTCATAATTACACCTACAGTGGTAGTAATACTATCGATTCAGTGTCGTGGTATAGTAGTAACTCCAGCGATTCGACTCACCCAGTAGGGGCAAAGACTGGTAATGAACTTGGGCTGTATGATATGAGTGGAAACGTATGGGAATGGACATGGGATATTCTGGGCGATTATCCTTTAGTGGCTCAGACTAATCCTCACGGGGTTGATAGTGGGATATATCGTGTTGTTAGAGAAGGTAGTTGGAATGCAGGTGCTTACAACTGTACAGTTGTTGTGAGAAGCAGCTGTCATGCGACCTACAAGTCTAACAAGGGCGGGTTCAGGGTGTGCAGGATTTCTAATTAGGACTCTGTAGTAATAAATCACTTTTCAATTCTACGATATGAGCCAGGCAAATCGGTTCGGGTACAGATTTAGTCGTACAGTTATTGAGACATGCCACAATCTGCCCCAGAGGGACTCAATGTGAATCAATAAGGACAATAAAATGTTAAAACAAGACGATAAGCGTACCCTTTATACTTTTCCTGGACACACCTGTCTTGTAATTGTTAATCCTTTGAATATTTATGGCAAGAGCAAGCAGAGTGAACCATAGCTTATGTCTGTGAAGACCTCTTAGCTATGTCTTTCCGGGTTTTGTTCTACATTTGAACTGGCGGATGCTTGCTTCTACGCCACTTCTACTTGAACGATAAACCCACAGGTGCAATGGTTGGCTTGCAGCCTTTTGGCGGTGTACGCGGTTCCGGTACCAATGATAAAGCAGGTGGTCCTCTTAATTTAATGCGCTGGATCAGTCCTCGCACTATCAAAGAGACCTTCAGTCCGGCAACTCACTTCGCATACCCATTTCTACAACGTGATTAGCCAAAACTAATAGGTAGAGATAGATTGAAAGAGCAGTTCGTTATTAGAATTGCTCTTTCTTTATTGCAAACAGGTACGATAAGACAGGTTGATTTATAACTTCCCCTGCACAAACACGGATTATACCGCTTTGGATGGGGGGAAGTCGGATATCCAAATTACTTCAGTTCATGCAGCGTGTAGTCCGCAGAGCCAAGCCCGATACTTTCCGCATAGGCAAAGGTCTTGTATCCTTTGAATATCTTGCCTTTTTCTTTTGCCATATCGTAGCAGGCTTTGTCTATGGCAACGGGATCAGT
>JAQUJJ010000306.1 GCA_028681035.1 Candidatus Cloacimonadota bacterium | reverse complement strand
TAGGCGTTAGACTACCTAAGATCTAGACGAAAGGGGAAATACGATGAGCGTATTTAATATGAGTATTGCCGACATAGCAATGTGGAGCATAAGGTCTACAGCAGCTATAGAGCAGTTTCAAGGAACTAAGGAACAGAAAGATGCATGTAAGGAAGTACTATCAAGTTTAAAAGGCTACGCTTGGGCACTTACACTATCGACAGATGATGGTGACTTAGTGTTAACGCTACAGGTTGATAGTACTAATCATCCAAAGTTTGATAGTACACCTTATACTGTACGGTCTGTATCAGCATTCGTACGTGATACATTCATAGCTGCTGGACTACCAGGTATCAAGGTAGACATAGACGAGAACTCAGGTAGAGGTACAGTCGTTCTAGTTACTAACAATGTAACGACTTATGACAATACAACACCACCTGATGTTGTACCTACTAAAGCACCAGTACCAGTAAACGTTGAAACGGCTAAGAAGGTTGATACTCCAGCAGTTGCAGTTGTACCAAATGATAGTCAGTCTGCTGATGCTAAACAGAGTGTCAATCTGTCAGTGCCAAATACGAGTGAGTTTTACTTAGATGTTCAGGTGTTTCTAGAGGGTGTACAAGTTCCACATAACACATGTGCAGTTTCGTATGGCTTGAACTCGCCGCCTAGTTGTACTATAATAATCCCAGCGAGTAGCATGATAAGGGACTTACCAGAGACAACCAAGATACATGTCTTCTTTAAAGACCTACTTCCTACAGCCGCGGGTATTTACGAATGGCGCTTGTTATTCGATGGGGAACTATCTAGCTTAGAATATACAGCTGACTCTGAAGGTGCATCTATGTCTATATCAGGTATGCATAGCTCAGCGTATATGACGCTAATGCAGATTCTTTCCTTAGACGTAGCATCTTATGTATTTGACTCTAACCCACACTTAATAGGCAACGCTACACTATCTATGGTTCTTGGACAGAGCAAGGTCAACAACACGATCATTAAGAACATACTAAATGCTAAAGGTTATCAGACTATGGCAGACATTGTATTCCAGTTATTACGCTCTATTCTAAACGGTACTAGTGACTCCGCTGTCGGTAAGTTCTATTCTGCTAAATTAGGTAATGTTGCTCAGGGTTGGAAGATCCTAAAGCGTATATATGGTATATCACAACTGGCTGCGAATGCACAGATTGCAACTGTAAAAGCTAGTACAAACAAAACTGCGGATAATGAGTCCTCAGCTAATCCATCGTCAGGTTCAACTTCAGATGCACAAACGAATACGGCTATGGACGCTATACTTATAAGAAACTATACACTTAGAGACTTCGCTGGTAGTAACTTTGACTCTGATAAGATACCAGGCATGAACGCCGCGTTCATTGAACTATTTGGTAAACTGCACGACGCTGCTGCATTAGCCTCTCCAGGGTTTAGCAAGTTCCGTATAACATCAGGATGGCGTTCTGCAGCATATAACAGCTCACTAGAGGGCGCTGCTAGTAACAGTCAGCATTTGTATGGTAGAGCAGCTGACGTAGATCCAGCACCGTTAACACAGCGTGAAGTAGGGGACTTAGCTAGATCACTAAACTTCTCGTATGTAGATGATACGTACGCAGCTGGACACGTACACATAGATTTAAGGTAGGGAGTGTTATAATGGCTGAATTTAATAAGATAGAGCCATGGTGGTCGCTTGCGGGTAAATCTGCAGCGGCCTCTGGTGTTAAACAGGAACTTATATATGCTCAGTGGGCGCATGAGACAGCAGACTTCACGTCTGCATTAATGCCATACCACAACTTAGCTGGTGTAAAGGCTTATCAGGAGAGTGACCCTGGAGCTGGTGCGTATCAGTCCTACCCTAGTGACGAAGCATTCGCTGAGTACTTCGGTAGACTGTTACCTAAGTACGATGGTCTAGCAGCGGCTACTACGCCAGATCAGTATGCATCTATACTGAAGAACGAAAATTACTTTGGTGCTTCGTTAGACGATTATATAACGGGCATGAAGCGTGTACTTAACGACACATCTGCTAACACTGGTACGTCAGGATCAACTGGTTCAGGTACAACAGGGCTAAACTACTCTAAAGGGATTAATGGTGCTACACCAATACTAAAGTTTGCTAAGTTTGCACAGAGCTTAGCTTTCCAGAAGAGTCTAACCGAGGGCTTTGAACAAGGTATGGAGGGAACACTACACAACTTTTTAACACAGTTTATGCAGAAGTTCTACCATAACCTATTCTATGTTCCTACGCTACCAGACAATAAGGCTATCATAGTTAAGCCTGAGACGTTGTTCGTCAACGTACCATCCTGTAACGTTATATACCCGACATTGAAGTCTTCGGTGTCATTTAGAAAAGATCCCAAGTCAGAACCTACTAGACTCATTATGATATCTAATCATGTGTCTAACCTATTCGGTACAGCGAAAGATAAGCTTAGTCAGCTAGTAACTATGGTATTCCTAGACGAGAAGAAGTCAGTTGATAAGACTACGGGTAAGGTATCGTACAAACAGGAAGTAGTCGGTATAGGCGCACAGCAGAACAAGAACCGACCTATGAACAATCTTACAGAGTATGAGAAGCGCAACGGTATTCGTATTATGCGTGAATCTAAGGGTGACGACTTGTACCTATTCATGCTTGCTAACAAGGACCCTAGTAGTAAGACACCTAACACTAAGGATAAGTACGTACTGTCTAACGATAAGGAACAAGCCGCTGGTATAGGAACTACATTAGAGAAACTAGCTGCGTATACGCTATTAAGAGCAAGGTACGAAACAAGACCTGGAAATATCCATATGTACTTTAATCCATACATCGTACCAGGGTTCCCAATACTAAACGTTGAAGGTTCTGAAAAGACATCCTTAAACGTTTATGCCTATGCTACAGATGTTACTCATAGTATAACAGAGTCCTCATGGTCTACTAGTGTTGGCTTTACAGCTACACATATAGAAGATGAGCCTAGACCACCTAACTTCCCTATCGCTGAGGACGAGTACGCTGAGACACTTCCTGCTACGTACAAGTCTATGCTTGGTGACTGTGTTAGAGCTATAGACAACACAACGGGAGCAGCAACATGTAGAGCTGAGTATGTATCCAGTGATAAAAGCGTAAGCTCTATGCTAAAAAAAATA
>JAQUJJ010000006.1 GCA_028681035.1 Candidatus Cloacimonadota bacterium | reverse complement strand
TTCGTTTTTGCCCTTGTTGCGCAGGTAAATATAGATCAGCAGCCTGGCACCCCATAGGGTTACCAATGCGCTCACCAATATTCTCCGCCAATGATATCCGGGATCAAAAAATAGGGACAGCACTGTTATCATGATGAATCCCAGTCCCCAAGCAACATCCATAATGTCGTTTTTCTTCACCAACAGAGCCAGGATAAAGAGCAGGTTTACATATAAAAACACTGCTCCAATGACAAGATAGATAGCACTAAAATTAATCATAAGACACTCCTATTCCAACTGTTCCGATGCCATTATGCACTCCCACAACTGGTGATAGTGGCATAATGTAGGCAGGTTTTTTGCCTGTAAGTTCCTGAAGTAATTCTGCATATTGCAGCGCTCTCTCTTCAGCTTCAGCGTGGACTATGGCATATTCCCACATCTTTTTACCCTGCAAATCTTTGCGCACGATGCCAATAATCTTAGCCATATTACTCTTGCGGCTAAAGCTTTTACCATAGGCAAGCGCTTTGCCTTCGCGATCCAGAGAGACAATCGGCTTTAAGTTCAGCACCGCAGCCATAAACCCCGCCAGAGGCTTAACTCTTCCTCCGCGCACCATGTATTTCAAGGTATTGATATCGGTGAGGATTTTGGTGTTTTCTATCCAGAGGGGAGCTTCTGCCATAATCGTTTCAAAACTCATCCCCGCTGCAATTGCGCGCGCGATTCTGAGCGTTACAAGCCCTTCCGATACGGAAAGATGGCGGGAATTGATTACCCCCATGCGGGAGGCATAGCTCTTGGCGACAATAGACGAAGTAGAGTTAAAAACGCCGCTGAGTTTTTCCGAGATATGAACTGCGATTACTTTTTCGAAGTTATTGGAGGCATAATCGATGGTGTTTTTTACTAAACTTAGCGATGGTTGAGAGCTGAAGGGATGGGTTTTTGCGCTATCTAACAAGCCGTAAAATCGCTCTGGCTTAATGGTGAATTTATCCAGATAAACCCGATCTCCAACAGTAATCCCAAAGGGTATCTGCATTATCTGATACTCATCTATTATCGCTTGCGGCAGGTCACTTGCTGTGTCTGTTACCAAGCCTATAGGGTATTTACGAGCATTGCTAATCTGATACTGCAGCAGCATATCATCCACTTTCATATTGCTTACATGCGCAAGCTCAAAGAGCTCTGCAAAAAGCTTATCGGGTTCATTGGTATGAATATGCAGGTGTAGCTTTGCTTCTCCACCCGCCAGGATGATTGAATCACCGTAAGTTTCGGCAATACCCTTGATCTTTTGTAGCGGACAGGCAAGCTTGCTAAGCATTGCCTCGCTGCAGTATCGATATTTATCGGGTGCTGTGGCATGGTTGTTATGCAAGTTTATCACTTCAATGGGCAGCGAAGTGGCCATATTTTCCTTCAAAGAACCTTCGTGCATATAGCTTACCACCCCTTCCAGAAAATATACGAAACCACATGCACCTGCATCAACTACGCCCGCATCAGCCAGAACTTTTAGTTTAGCGGGTGTATCCTGTAAGGATTTACGGGCTATGGCCAAAGAATCTGTAAAAACATGCAGAAAATCGCTGGTTTTATTGCTTTGTTCTACCAGATATTCTGCCCATTCCCGAATCACGGTTAGCATGGTTCCTTCCACGGGATTCATCAGTGACGCATACAGATGCTGCACCGCTTTCTGAGCACTTTGAGCAAAGTGCTTCACCCCTATCACTCCCTTAACGGGAAGTTCGTAGCTTAGGCCATACAAATATTGGGCAAAGATTATCCCCGAATTCCCCCTTGCCCCGCTTAAAGCAGAGTCTGCCACCGATATAAGCGTATCTTTCAGGGTTTTCCCAATGCGGCTGTTGTCCATCATGGCTTTCATCGTGAGGGCGAGATTTATGCCGGTATCGGCATCGGCAACGGGAAAAACATTGATCTTATTTAAGTAATTCTGGTTTTCGATTACAGCTTTGCTACCTGCCACGAGGCCACGGTAGAATCTTTTACCATCCAAATACTTTATCTGCATGAGCTTACCAGACCTGAGGCATTTTTACTATCTTAGCGGTGTTGTATCCTTCTTGCTGCAACTTGGCGATCACACCCGCATAATCGGGTTCGGACATCAGTGGTGTTCTGCTCATAATCCACACAAATTTGCGGTTGGGAACTCCGATGGCGGTATAGCGGTAATCCTCTGCTAAATCTACAATTAAGAAGGGAGACCAGAATGGTTTTAGCAGTTGCATCCGCCATTCTGCGTTGCTTGTCTTATTGTAAACCTTGCCATGCGGGGTTAGAACTTTTTCTTTCCCATCAGCCCCACCTTTACGGAATTTGTAGGTTACGCCTATGGTACCATCTTCCAGCAGAGTGTAGGTTTCAATGCCATTAACAGCGTTCTTTTCCATAAAGTTAGGCAGAATGGCGATTACGTACCAGCTACCCATAAACTTATCGAGCTCTACTCTTTCAACCGTTTTATAATTTCTACTGCATCCCATTAGCAGGCTTAAAGCGATCAGCAGCAACAAGAGTCTTATCATTTCAGGGCGGCTTCAATGGCTGCAATTACACTTTCATCAGTGGGAGAGGTGGGAGTAGAAAATCTGTTTATGATCTTCCCGTCTCTGGAAATCAGGAACTTATTAAAGTTCCAGGTTATCTTGCCACTGAATTTGGGGTTGGTTGATTTCTCGGTAAGATACTTATACAGCGGGTGAATGTCCTTGCCCTTCACTGATATCTTTTCGAACATCGGGAAGGTTACGCCATAATTGAGCTGGCAAAATTGACCAATGGCAGCATTATCAGCGGGTTCTTGGTGAAGGAAATTATTGGCCGGGAAGCCTAAAACTACCAAACCATCTTTGGCATACTTCTCATACAAAACCTGTAAATCTGCGTATTGTTTCGTGTATCCGCATTTACTGGCAGTGTTTACGATTAAAATTGCTTTACCCCGATAAGCTTCCAGCTTCACATCCTTTCCATTAAGGCTTTTTAACTGAAAGTCATAGATTTGTTTCGCGTCTAACATAATAGTAGCTCCTATAAGCAGGAACAGCAAAACTGCTGTTTTCTGCATCTTCTTTGTAAATAAACTCATTAGTAAACCTCTTCCTTTGTATCTAAATATCTTGATAGTTACATAATAATCAGGTGTCCACAAAAGGCAAAGAGGATAACCTTGTGATGACCTGCTATATTCACCATTTACATAGGATTTATGGCTTTATCTATCCTATCTAAATAAGCATCCATGTTAAACTTTCGTTGCAGTCCCGAGGCATTCATATAGCGCACAGAGCCGAATATAGGACGGTTTTTCCAGGGACGGTCGTGCTTTCCGAAACACCAGGCTATGCCTGCAAAGGAATTGGCATCACGCCCATCCAGTTGATAGCGGTTGTTCAGATATTGCATCAGATAGAACGCGGTTTCAGGATATGTAGTCCATTCGATGAGCTTTTTTCCCCAATACATGCGCATGTAATTATGCATTTTGCCGGTTTCCATCATTTCGCGCTCTGCCATATTCCAATAAGGATCATGAGTTTCAGCATTTTCCAGGATAGCATTTGAGTAAAGATAGGGGCGTTTGTCTATCCTATGTTTTTCCAGGCTTTCTCTTGCCCATTAAGGAATGGAGTTATAGCTGTCATAATCTGGATTATAGTGGCAGAAGTTCATGCTGAGTTCCCGCCTTACGATCAATTGCTCCAAAAACGCGGCACAATTAGCCTTAAGCCCGGTTAATAACGCTTTATGTCTGATCAAATCCGGTATTTCAACAGGCTTCAGATCACCGGCTGCCATAACCCCGTGAGCTATCTGCAGGGGAGAAATCTGTCCGAAATGCAGATAGGGGCTTAGGTCGCTCTGGAAGTTCGTTCCTGGGTCGCTATGCAGTGTGTCATACCGGGGAAGATATTCACTGACGAATCCATCCAGCTTAGCTAAAGCTGCGCGGTGCCCACCCTTGAACATTGCTACAGGAGATACACTTTCATCCAAACTAAATCCGGTTTTCACCCAGGCGATAAGCTCTTCCGCACTTGCCATCTGCGTGAAATAGCGGAAATCCTTCTCTGGCGATGGTTTGGGCAGTAAGACGGTAGTTGCAGCATGCACTAATTGAGAGGTAGAGCCATCCACAGCCAGATATTCAGGAAGTAGCTTCAGCAGTTTTATCCGAAGTGTAGCCGCAGAATACTCCTCCTTGGGTGAAGCTATCTCCACTGGCACAATAACTTCTGTATCCCCTTCCAAGCAGGGGATACGCTTGCTCTTAAGCTTGCTGCGGATATTCCTGCGCGTTTGTTTCTGCCAGCGCAGATAGCCCTGATCTAAGATTACTGCTGCACAAGCTGGGGAAAGCTCTTCCAGGATATCTTCAGTTTCACCCAAAGCGAAAAGCAGGGGAATACGGCGTTTTTGTAAGCTCTGCCCCACTTCCCATAAACCTTCCAACATAAAATGATAATGGCGCAGATTAGCTTCCGGAACCCTATCATCGATACAAAATAGTACCATAAGAGGCAAAGAAAGCTCATTTGCTTTTCGTATCGCCAGCTCCAAAGCAGAGTTGTAATCTTCCCTCTGAGCTGCCTGCATCCAGTATAGAACGTAACTATTTTCTATTTTAGGTTCCTCCCTAAGAACAGGTTTTATAGTTTTGCCTCATTCGCTTTCCTGTTACTATGCAAATTAGTTATACAAGATGCTGCTGTCAAGAACAATATCGACAAAGTGATGGGGTGATGAAGTGATGAAATGAAGAGGTGATGAGGTGATAAAGTGATGAAGTAATGAAGTAATGAAGTGATGAAGTGTGGAGTCGATTTGCCTGGTGGTAGTTTTGCTTTTACCGGTATTTCTTTTAGGCAAATGGACTACACCGTCGGTTTGCTCGCCAATGTCCGCTGTAGTCCTTAAAGCCGCTGATAGGGGTAGGGGAGTTTTCCATTACTGGCTCCCCTCCCTCCGAACCGGACAAGCGGTTCTCCCGCATACGGCTCTCCAGAAAACAGGTATCTCATTTAAGAGACTGACATAATTCCCTGTGGGCTTTGACGAATGAGAAAAACCCACAGCTATCAAAGATGTGATTGGGGTAACGCCTGTTATCATTATGGATGGTTGCTATGCCTCTGCGCTTATCCCTTTTCTTTAGGATACTGCGCAGTCTGCGTCTAATCCAGCCGTCCCCGTCGGATACTGCCTTCCGAGCTGCAAAGGATTCTCTGATTTTATCCCATTCATACCACATTTTTAATATACGGTATTTATGGACGGAGCTTTGGGCAAGCTCCGGCTACAGTCTTGCTTATCCGAAACGGTTCTGATCACCTACTGAACAGGATTTGATCGGGATGTAACCCGATGAGATCCCGATCGGATCCCGATCGGCTTGGTTGCGGATAAGCAAGGAGGTAGAGCAGGACGCTGTTCCTCCATGCGGGACGCCTGAATTTCCAGGAAGCAGCAGGTATCTTGAGAAGAAGGAGGTATAGGCGTCTCGCATGTACAGGTTTGCAGGCATCTTGTCTGCTTTACATATTACGCAGGCGGGACGCCTACTCCTCCAGTGCAGACGAGACGTCTGCAGTTCCGATGGTGAATTCTCTTTTGTATTAACTCTCAGTTCTCTGCCTTATATTACTCAGTTTATGGCTTTAGAATACTCAGTTCTCTGCCTTATATTACTCAGTTTATGGCTTTAGAATGCTCAGTTCTCTGCCTTATATTACTCAGTTTATGGCTTTAGAATACTCAGTTCTCTGCCTTATATTACTCAGTTTATGGCTTTAGAATACTCAGTTCTCTGCCTTATATTACTCAGTTTATGGCTTTAGAATACTCAGTTCTTTGCCTTAGAATACTTCGGTGCCTTCGGTGTTCTCGGTGGTTAAAAAAGACACCTTACTGATTCCTACATTTTTCAAAGGAGCAGCGTCCTGCGCAACACTCCAAATCTGGTCAAATGTAACAGCTTAGCATAAATTTTACTTGCCAAAATAGCCACTTACAAAAAGATGGCTTACTTAGTCTAATTTCAAGGAATATAAGAATGTCTTCAATATCTGATGTCCGTAACGGTATGATAATCGAGTTCAAAGAAGGACTCTACGAAATAGTGGATTTCCTGCATGTAAAACCTGGCAAGGGTCCCGCTTTCATGCGCACCAAACTGAAAAATGTGAAAACCGGCAGAGTGTTGGACAACACTTTCCGTGAAAGTGATAACTTCGTGGAAGTTCGCTTGGAAAGGACTAAGAAAGAATACTTGTACCGTGAAGAAGAATTCCTGGTGCTGATGGATAGTGAAAACTATGAGCAGATGCATGTGGATGCCTCCATTTTGGGCGATAAGGAAAATCTGATTAGCGAAAACATGGAAGTTATGGTGCTTACTACTCCCACCGGAGAGGTGTTAGGCATAGATTTACCCACCACCGTAATTCAGGTAATCGCAGAATGCGAGCCAAACATGAAAGGCAACACTGCTTCCGGCAGTGGCAAAGTGGCATTCACCGATACCGGACTGCGCTTGATGGTACCCTTCTTCGTGGAAGTTGGCGAAAAGATAAAAATCGACACCCGCAACGGTGAATACATAGAAAGAGCATAAGAAAACAAGAGGATAAAATGGGAAAAGTAAAGAGCTTTACAGCAAAACTCGCACACGATACCTCAACCGAGGGAAAAGTAATCTGCACCGTATGTAATACGGAAATTAAACGAATTAAATTGATCACAAACCAGAAGAAGACCGGCGGCTGGAGACCAGCTAAAGAATATGCCAAGATTTGCAAATGCAACGAGGCAGACATTCTAGCGGGTAAGAACTTATAAGCCTTCCTGAGTTATATCAGGAGAATAAGCAACCTTGAACTCGCTTGGGAAATGCAGAAATGCTGCTCAAGCGGGTTTTTTATTGACGGCTGTGGCAGGGCAAGATTTATTGGAACTGTAACCAATGTGCGGCATAAAGCCTGCTGTATCGGATGCTTTTTGTATTTACCAGTAAAAACTGATAAGGTATAAGGTGGTTTTGATGCCATGCTTCCGTTTCGTACCCAAGCTCCTCCTCATAACAGTACTGGCTGTATTAGCCAGAGGGATTTTTGCGTTAGTACCCCCCGTCCCTGCCTATAAAAACCCTCCCCGTGCATGGGAAGCAACGTTAGTGGAAAGCACACCCTTTACGGCTGAGTATAGCACTAAAACTATGCGCAATATTCCGAATAATATCCTGGTGCTACGCATCCAGTTTAGCGATAAAAGCTTTCGCAGCGTAGCAGCACACCCTGATTCCCTTCCTCATGATGCGGTGTTCTTCGATCGTTGGATGATACACCTGAAGGATTTCTATGCCGAAGCCAGCCACGGAGCCTACGAACTAAATTACACCTTGTATCCCCAAGTGCTCACCATGCCCCGCCCCATCAGCTATTATGGTGCAGATTCCGACGAAAGAATAGACGCGAGATTGCCGGACATAATCCCAGATTTCCTAGCGCAAATAGATGATGACGTGAACTTTAACCAATACGGTGGGATAATAATCTTCCATGCCGGTGCAGGGCAGGAATCTGATCTCGACGGCAGCCGCACCGGAACCATTTGGAGCACATTCCTTACCAGACGGCGTCTTCAGGCTGCTTTTGATCCCAATAACGACAATTACCCCGGACTTGTTACCAATGATGGTGCGATACTTAAAAACATCGTGATTATCCCAGAGGATGAGTTTCAGGACTATTTCCCTATTCCTCCCGACGAAAATGCGGATGGATACTTATTCAGCATCTACGGTGTACTTACTCACCAGTTTGGACACCTCATTGGCTTGCCTACCCTTTATGACAATAACAGCAGCAATGGTTATAGCCAGGGAATAGGAAACTGGGGATTGATGGGCACAGGGGTCTGGAATGGCAGTGGTTATGTGCCAGCGCAGCTAAGTGCTTACTCCAGATATTTACTTGGTTGGGAGCAGCCTATTGTGCTTAGCCAAAACAGTGTGAACAACCCCGTGGATATGTTTCTAAACCACTCTCCCGATGCTATCCGAATGTACAAAGTGCCCATATCGGCTACTGAATACTTCTTGCTAGAGAACCGTCAGCAGAATCCCGATGGCAGCATAGACCCATACTCCAATAATCCCAGTTACAGCTTTAAACTGTTACCGGATGGAGAGCAAGAATACTACCAAAATTATCCCCTGCTGCCTTACTTTGATTTTATGACCAATCGCTACGCTGATAGCGAATGGGATTTCTTTTTACCGGGTTTGGGCGGACCGATTCCTCCCGGCTATCCCTCACCTCAGGATGGCTCCGGCATACTTATCTGGCACATAGACGAAAACATAATCGCCGCAAACTTCACAGCAAATTTCGATATGAACCACATTAATGCTGATGCCAGCCATAAAGGAGTGGATTTAGAAGAAGCCGATGGCACCCAAAACATGGATAGCTCTGCACAGGATGTTTACAAATGGGGCAGTCCCTATGATAGCTTTCGCGACGGGAATAATGACTATTTTGGCAATCCCTATCATAATGGTTTGCTGTCGCTGCCAACTTCTGAAAGCTACTATGGAGGCATTCCGCTGGAGATATATGACATCTCTGCCAGTGGGAATCGCATGACCTTCTCCACCCGTTTCCGTTGGAGCTTGGAGGCTGCTTACTTGGGCAACAATCCCTATAGTGCTGCCGCTATAGATTTGGATGGCAACGGCGAGACCGAACTGTTCTACCCTATGTCAAACGGTTTAATCTACCTTTGGGAGAATGATGAAATAGTCAGTGGATTCCCCCTGCGGAAAATGCCGATTGTGCAAAACTATACTTGGGATGGCAATACTTTATACATCCCCATGCAGACCGCTACCCTATCCAGATTGTACGCTATGAGTGCAGCTAATAGGATTTATGTGTTTACTCAAAACATGGCTCATTGGGCAAGCCACCCCGTTGACATAGGGGACTATTTGGCATTGCCGTTAAACCATGTGGATGCTGCAAATCCCGATAGCTATTCTTTTTCCACGGTATATCTTTGGGATAAAGCTGCTGCGCAGACGCATAGCGGAATAAACTTCCAAGGCGTTATCCGTTCTAATCTGGTAGATTTCAGGGATAAGCTATCCCTTATTTATAAAGATAGCGGCAACCAATACTGGCTCTCGGATATAAACAAGAGCAATTGGGATATAACCGCTCGCAGTATCCCCATCCCCGCAGATTCGGTAATTGTCGGCATCTTCAAAGCACCGATACTACCTGGCAGTGAACAAGGAGAGCTATTGGTTCAGTGCCGTAATAGCTTGTACATGTTCGATACGAACTTGCAACTGGTAAATGGATTTCCCTTTGTACACAACCTAGTTGCAGAGAGCGATAGCAGCCATTATGCACCTCTTTCCATAGCAGATGTGGATGGCAATGGCAGCCTTGATATTATTATTGGCGGAGACCTGAGCTATGTGGTGCTAGATTATCACGGGGGACGCATGAGCCCCGAAACTTTGTCCTTACCCAATAGCGGAGATAACATCGCTGCCGGAGTTTATGCCATGGATATCGATGCCGATGGCAAGGCTGAATTGGTGGGCAACTTTTCCCTCAACCGCCTTTGTGTGTGGGAGAATGACTACCGTATGAAGAGCGGATATCCTGTTGCTTTTGCTGAGCGCAGCCACAGTATGCCCTTTACCGCAATGGATGCAGAAAACAACTGGTATCTGTATAGCTCTACTGATAACGGCAGAGTATTCCGTTCCAGCTTGGCTAATACCCCGCTAGCTAACCCAGCTCTGGCTTGGAACACAGAATATGCGGACATGCTGCGCAGTGCATCCATAGACCCTCCTGCTCTGCCAAATCAATATTCCAGCACGGAATTGTTCGTACCGGGTCAGCTTTATATTTATCCCAACCCACTTAAGTCTATTTACAACCAAAAGCTAACCCTAAATGTGATGCCAACTCGTGATGTGAGCTTGGAATTAAGCATTTACGACATCAGTGGCAGCCTTGTATATCGTCAAGATGCCGTTGCCAAAGCCTATCTTAAGAATCTGGATATCTTTAACATCCCTGCCAACAAACTGAGCAGCGGAGTTTACATTGCGGTAGTTAAAACTGCTGACCAAAGCAAACGAATAAAGTTTAGCGTGGAAAAATGACAGGAGCGCACATGAAATACACCTATATGATTCTCTGCCTACTACTGGCGATTGGCTTATTAAGTGCCGATACAGACAGTGATGTAGGTTTATACGGCTACAAGTTTCTTAATGTCCCCAGCGGACCTATCAGCATTGGCATGGCAAGCCGCGGGGTGCACAATTCTTACAATGCCGCAGCCTTCATTTTACAACCTGCTGCTGCTTGCGAAGCCGACCAACGTGTTATTACGTTAACCAGCAGTCCCTGGCTTGCAGATACCCAAGCAAATTGTCTTGCCTATTCATACGCTAAACGGCTTAGTCACTTTGGTATCGCTTTCCGCAATCTAGATTATGGCGAGATTGAAAACCGAGATGATACCGGCTTTTTAATCGGCAATTATCACCCTTTAGATGTGGACTTGTTAGTAAACTATTCTTACCGCATGAGTCCTTATCTCTATTTCGGCTTTAACGTAGGTGCTTTATACCAAAAGCTGAATACCGCCACAAGTCTTGGTGCGCATGGGGATTTTGGCTTCAGCATTATTCCTCCCCTTGAAGGAACAAAGCTTTCTGCTGCTTTTCGTAACATTGGGCAGGCAACCAAAACCAACGAATATGGTGTGCGCTTCCCCACTTCCATCGAAGCAGATTTAAGTAAGCAAATGCCTTTGGGAGATAACAAATTACTGCTTGGCTTAGGCTACATAAAAGTGGCAGGCGAAGAAACGAAGGGCAGCGTAAGTGCAGAGCTGGAACTCTTCAAGCTGCTAAGCCTGCGTGCCGGATACAAGCTAAACTATGCAGCCGAAGACCTAAGCGCTGGCTTTGGCATCGCCTACCGCCGCATACGCGTGGATTACGGTTATGCAGCTTTTACCGACGGCTTAAACGATGTTCACAGCTTTGGCTTGGCATACCAATTCTAATGTCTATGCGTAACATCCTCTTCTTCATTATCCTATTTACACTTATGATTTCAGTTTCAGCAGTGTGGGCACTTGAAACGCCCGGTCAGCTTATCTTCAAAACCACTGCTCCCATTCAAGTTCGGGCTGGCAAAACAGGTCTTAGCAGCTTTGATAGCTACTTAAGCACACAGGGCTTGAAGGCAATAAACCCTATTAAAGGGATGCCCGGTGCTCGCTATTACACTGCTAACATTTCCCGCCAGCCAGATAAAGCAAGTTTAAGTACCTTAAGTTTTCCCGGCATAGAATATGTGCAGCCAAACTATCTTAACAAACTGCACAGCACCCCCAACGATTTATACTATGGCTTGCAATCAAGCTATGTAAGCAAGCTCCCCGAAGCATGGAACTATACTACCGGCAGCCACCTGATAAAGGTGGGTATCATAGATTCTGGTGTTCTGGTTAACCACCCTGATTTACACGATAACATCTACATAAATCCCAATGAAATACCTGATAACGGCATAGATGACGACAATAACGGCTATATTGACGATTGGTGCGGGTGGGACTTTGTCGATGCCCCAGAAATGTCCGATACAGCCTTGGGCGATTATATCGGGCAGGATAACGATGTGGAGGACGAAAACTTTCACGGCACGCACGTTGCAGGCATTATCGGAGCTGTAGGGAACAATGGCATTGGCGTAGCCGGAGCATGCTGGAATGTATCCATAATGCCGCTACGAGCAGGCTTTAGAACCACTTCCGGTACAGGTTTCCTTCAGGATGACGATGCTGCTGCTGCCATAATTTATGCCGCCGATAACGGTTGCAATGTAATAAACATGAGCTGGGGAGACCCAAACTACTCACCAGTTATCTCCGATGCCTGTGAGTATGCCTATGCCAAGGGCGTAACACTTATTGCCTCTGCTGGTAACGAACCAGGTGCGGTGCTAAGCTATCCCGCCAAGCTTTCCTGCGTAATCTCCGTTGGTTCCGTTAATGCTGCCAAGCAGATTTCTGGTTTTTCAAGTTATGGTGTGGATCTCGATCTGGTAGCAGTGGGCGAACATGTCCTCTCCACCTACAAGCTTGAAGGCGATGAACAGTATTTCTACCAAGATGGGACCTCCATGAGTGCCCCTTTTGTAACTGGTAGCGTTGCTTTGTTGCTAAGCTTACAACCGGGACTTAGCCCTCAGGAAGTGCGCTCACGGCTGCTAACCTCCACGGAAGATCTTCCTCCCTTAGGTTTTGATGCTAAAACAGGGCATGGCTTGCTGGATACCAAGAAGCTGCTGGATAACCTTGATCCCCCCTTTGTGGATATTACCAGCCCGCTTGACCAATTGGGAGTAAGCGGAACTGTCCCTATTATCGGCTCTGTTTACGGCGAGGATTTCATGCGTTACTCGCTGTGTTATTCCAACCTTAGCGATCCTAATGTGCATGGCTGGTACGATATTAGCACCAGCAACCCCTATCCCGAATTCTATTACACGCCTGTGCATAACGGAGTTTTAGGCACCTTCAACATCCCCTCCTATATGGCAGAAGGGACATATCTTGTTCGCCTTCAATACGAAAAAATCCGAAACAGCCAACTAAAATACAATTATTACCGTACGATTATTGTTGACCGCACTCCCCCCGTGTTAAAGCTGGAAAGCTTGGGTGGATTCAAGCGATATGACAAGCAAAACCTTCGCTATTTTATTTCTGCTCTATACAACGAACCCGTACGTACCGAACTTGTCATCACCTCCTCAGATGGAAGCGAGCATAGTGTTTACTCCACAACGCAAGATTCCGTGCAAGTATGGGCTGTTCCCACCGATATCCCGCAAGGCGCAATCGACATCAAAATTATCGCCACTAATATGGCAAATGTATCATCAGAAACAGACACATATACGAACTTCCTGAACATTAATTACGAGCTAATACCCTCCTATGGTTACGAAAAGCAAGTAATCGGTACTGCACGCCGTCCCCTTACCAAAATGAAAGACTTTAACGGAGATGGCAGCTTGGAATACATTGCCATGGATATGCCTGCCAGCGGATATGGACCCGTAAAAGCTTATGAACCCCAGCCAGGGGGGCATATCACCACCCACTCTTTTAACGATTCATTCTGGCCCCTTTCCATCGGAAACACTTTGAATACCGGAACCGAACTGCTGCTTATAAAAGGTGATACTGGCTATTTATGGGACAGTGCCTTGGACGATGTGTATCCCAATGCAGACAGCCTCATTTGGACTGGTACAGGTATTTCTGGAGGAATTATCGCCAGTTACGACACTGACCCCAGGGAAGAGCTGCTTGTCGTTAAGAACCTGCCTAATGAGCGGGTTATCCAAGCCTATAAAACCAGCAGCAACGGTAAAGCATTAATCCAAATGAATACTATTAGCAACATTCCCGCTGGACAGCAGAAACTAAGGAAAACCTTTGTTCCTACAGTGTTGGTGGATAACCTGGATGGGGATACAACTCCGGACATATTATGTGCAGATACCTATGGCAACATCATGGTTTATGAGATTGTGAATGCAAATGTGCAGGAAATGCGCTGGACAAAGAGGCTTCCTGTAGCCAACACCAATACTCTTGCCATAGGCGATTTTAATGGTGATGGGCAGAAGGATTTTTTTGTGGGTGGCTATAACACCAGCGTAACCAATCCCAATCTTACCTTCTGGTATTTTGAGGGCTTCAAGCGCGCCGCCAACAACAGCTACAGCAGCATGGGCAGCATTATGTTCAATGAAGTTCTGTCTCAAAATTCCATTACTGCCAAAGACCTTAATAACGATGGCAAGGCAGAGCTTATCCTTGCCCTTGCCCCAAATCTGTATGTGATTAGCTACGAGAATGGCAAGTTTGTCCCCAAGTTTCATGGCGATAGTTTCCGCAATTATCAGGTAACCGCCTGGACAGATAACGATGGGATATCTCATATACTTGCCAATGCCAGCGTTTCGGCAGATAGCACAGTGGCAGTGCAGTGGAATCCGCAAGTTCCTTTTACAGGTCCTCCAACCCCTGCAAACCTAATAGTGAAACCAATGGATGAAAACTCGATACAAATAAGCTGGATACCCAATGGTGCGCCGACTTACCGACTTTACCGGAAAGACGAGAACGATGAGATTACTTACACTGATCTTAGTGGAAACACCTCTTTTACAGATTCCGACTTAATCACCGGCAGCAGCTACCAATATGCCGTTGCTGCCATAAACCCTTCCTATAACCCTTCCGAAAGCAATAGCAGCATGTGGGCGCAGGGGATTCCTTTAGAACCTCCCATTATTGAGGACATTACTACCGACATCCAATTCGTGGGGACTAATGAGCTCCGCTTATTGTTCAATCAAGTTTTACCATCCAGTGCCATGAATGCCAGTTGTTACATTCTTAGCAACGGCATGGGAACTCCTCTTTCAGTGAATAGCGTAGCTAGTCAGCGTGGGGTTCAGCTACGTTTCCGAGATTCCTTCCCCGTGATAAACACACCATTTGTGTTGGAATTACGCAATATTAGTGGTATCTCAGGAGTTCAATCTATCCAAAATGTTTACACCTTCCCCTATGTTCCCGATACTATCGCCCCAATGCTGGTATCCGTTAACGTTTTGCAGAACAAGAAAGGCATCAGCATCAAGTATAGCGAAGATATGGCACTCGCACCCGTGAACTATCTTCCCAATTTCGTGCTTACCTGCCCCTTGTCCGATCCGGATAATAGTATTGATTCCGCAGTGCTGGCAGATGATACAATTAGCCTGTATTTTGCTCATGATATAAGTGCATCCAACCAGTCTTATTACATAGAAACAAACAACCTAGAGGATTTGGCTGGAAACACCATATCTCCGCTATATAAACTGGCAAGGTTTGGCTTAAACGATATCGGAGATTTAGACCAAGTTACGGTTTTCCCAAATCCTATCACGCCTAAACACATTCAGAACGCCACCTTTGTTAAGTTCCCCACCGGTAAGCCGGGTAAGATAGCCATCTATAGCAACGGTGGAGATTTGGTATATCGCAGTGATATTGGTCCCTTTAGCAACATCAACAATAACGTTACCTGGAGATGGGATCTTAAGAATAACGATGGCAGACCCGTGTCCTCTGGTATCTATTTCTATGTTATCGAGATGGATGGCAAGATTAAGCGCGGAAAACTTGCGCTAATCAAGTAAAACCAACATCTATAAGTCATGATTACTACCCTACTTTCAGCAATTGGCAGCATTTTGCATAAGGCAGAGCTTACTCTTTTGTTAACTCTTGTTTTCATGATACTGAACGTTTTGGATGGGCACTCCACCTATCTGGTGCTAAAGCCGAACCACTTTGAGAGAGAAAAGAATCCAATTGCCCGCTGGGTGTTCCGCAAACTGCATATCCCCCGCGGGATTGTTATCTTCAAGGTGTTGCTGATGTCCCTGCTGATTGTTGCCATCTCCTACTATGCCGCCTGGGAACCTTTCACCATCAACATTGCCATGTTTGTTGCCGATATTCTTTTCTTATTGGTGGTGTTGCACAATTACGCTATTTCACGCCGTCTTCGTTAGTACTATTTCATCATCAACATTTTGGATGTGCGGGACTTTCCATTGCTAAGGATACGGCTGAAATATACTCCTGATGATACTGTATTGCCACTATTGTCCTTACCATTCCAGATAACTGTGTAGTTTCCCTTCTTCCTGCGTTCATTCACCAAGGTTCTTACAAGTTGTCCTCTGGTGTTGTATATGAAGAGATTCACACCACCATCCTTAGGAACAGAATATCTTATTGTGGTGCTAGGATTGAAGGGGTTGGGGTAGTTGGATACAGCTTTCACTATATTGGCAACTGCAGGATTGTCTTCCTGCGCAATGTCATGGGATATCTCCATATCACGAGTTTGGGCAAAGCAGGATTTGAAAATGCTCCTCTGATAGGAAGCAAAAACTTTTTCCACTGCTTTGGGGTAAAGAGCTTGCGCATAGTCCTGAATGAGCACATTAAAGCCATCAGTTTGGCTTTCCTTCAGCAGTATCAATAAAACTGCATTTGCGATTTCGGCAGCCAGATTCAGGTATGCAAAGTTTTGAGAGTTCTTGAATGCACAGAAACTGATTAGCTGCTCGTATTGAAACTCGCTAAAAGAGTTGTTGTTTGGTTCTTTCATCTGTTTTTCCTGCATAATAAATCAAAAGGTAACAAGTTCCTTAAACTTACAATAGCTGTCAACTCAAACTTTTACTCACATCCCCCCGTTTTTTGGCAAAGAATGATAAGCTTGTATCCCTCCTACCATTTTACCTTGTAAGGACTGATGGGTTTCAAGAACACCCTTGCTTGTCAATTCTTTCCTTGAATTGCCCTATCATTGCCCACCCAATGCCCTCCACATGGGCATTGGGTGGGCAATGATAGGGCAATTCAAGCAAGAGATCGATGTTCAAGAAACAACGAGAGCTTAGAAAATTACGTCCAACGCATAGCTCCTGTATAATAATCTGCTTGACCTATTGCACTGCCCGATAAGCATGCTTTCAAAGACTATGCAGGAGATGAAGTATGACAGATTATCTGGAAGACATTAATAACCAAACGATAGACGACTTGGATGGTCTGTGTCTGACGGGGCGAAATTTCAGCAATTGCTGCTTTGAAAGCTGTGATTTTTCTCGGCTTTGCTTCGATGGCATCCTGGATAGCTGCACGTTCAAGGATTGCAATCTCTCGCTTACCTCTTTTCAGGATGCCATGCTTCAGGGAGTATCCTTTGAAAGAAGTAAACTGGTGGGGGTTGATTTCACCCGCTGCAATACCCTGGGCTTGGGTCTGTGCTTTTCCGGCTGCCTCCTGCGTAGCTGCAATTATAACTTTATGGACATCAAGAAAACCAGTTTTAAGGACTGCGAAATCATTGAAACGGACTTCATCGGAGCTAATCTGTCAGGGAGCAATTTCACCAGTGCCAGCTTCAGCAGCGTTAGCTTTAACAACACAAACCTCAGCAAAGCCAATTTCCACGGTGCGCAGGGCTATGCCATCAACCCGCTAAACAATAACATCAAGAATGCCACTTTCAGTTTGCCGGAGGCAATTTCTCTGCTGGATTGCATAGGCATAAAGCTGGTGTAGCAAAGCAGACAAGCTCCCAAGGCTTAGCCCAATAGAACTACTCTTTGGGCGACTAATTGTTCTAAATGCAAGATATATCTTGACCGCTTTACAAGTGTTATTATATGTTGCGCCGTTCATAAAATTAATGAATAGACCTGACTAACAAGGAGTTAACACTATGAAGAAGATTCAGCTAACAGTACTTATCCTAACTTTTTTATGCATCGGCGCTATGCTATTTGCCGGTGGTTTCGCTCTTTCCGGTGTCGGTTCACGTGCCACCTCTATGGGTGGTGCTTTCCGTGGTATGGCAGATGATGCCTCAGCCATGTTTTGGAATCCTGCCGGTCTTGGATTTATGGAAGGAAATGTTGTAGATTTAGGCGGAACATTTATCCTGCCAACAGGTACATGGGATTCTAAAGGAACTGGTTTTATCGGTGCGCCTAGTGGCATACCCGGTTACACTGCCAAAGAGTATGAAGCGGAAACCAGTTTGCGTTCTTTTCCCAGCGTGCTTGCTGTTATGGCAAAAAACCCTAAGCTAAAGTACGGCTTGGGTGTTTACATCCCTTATGGTCTTGGCACTACATGGGATCTGTATAACGAAGCTGCCGTTGGTATCACTAGCGCAGAATTCCCCAAAGATGAAACGATGAGCAATATCGCTGTAGTAGATATTCATCCCAGTGTAGCTTATCAGATCAATCCCACTCTCTCTGCTGGATTGGGAATTAGTGTTATGTATGGCATGATAGATATTACCAAGCTTGGGTTTAATGCTAACACACCTCCAACTCCAGGACTCAATTATGCTAAACCCAAAACATCAGACATGAGTGGCAGCGGGATTGGATATGGATTGAATATTGGTTTCCTTTTCAAACCACAGGATGCCCTTTCAATAGGCATCTCAGGTAAAATTCCCAGTAAGATCAATATGGACGGCGACGTTAAGACTTTTAATTCAGCTTATCCTGCTGGCTTACAAGCAGGTAAATATGATATCGAAACCACCCTTAATCTTCCAGGTGAGATCGGCATTGGCACCTCCTATAAACTGATGCCCAACTGGATTGTTAACGTCGATTATGCCTACACCATGTGGGATGTTATGGATGAAGTGGTGGTTGATATCTCTACTCCTGCTGGAGTGAGCCAAGATAAGCTTGCCTTCAAATGGGAAAACACTTCACGTGTCAGCCTTGGAACTCAATATCTGATGGGTTGCAATGCTTTCAGAGCTGGCTTTTATTATGACCAAACCCCTATTCCTGAAGAGACACAAACCCCCACCCTCTCCGATATTAGCAATAAGATTAGCAGTAACCTTGGTTATGGACGCAGCTTTGGTAAGTTAGGCGTGGATGCAAACGTGCAGTATGTTCTCTTTACTGAACGTGATATTAAGGCTGTCAATCAAACCACCACCAACATGGCTGGTAGATATAACACCAACTCGCTATCCGGCAATATAGGCTTAAGCTACAGATTCTAAATAAACCCTATAAATACAAAAAAGAACCCGGGCAAAACCTGGGTTCTTTTTTGTGGGCAAAAAAATGGTGGGTGATACTGGATTCGAACCAGTGACCTCTACGATGTGAACGTAGCGCTCTAACCAACTGAGCTAATCACCCACAAATGTGGATTAGAATAATAATGGTGGGAGATACTGGATTCGAACCAGCGACCTCTACGATGTCAACGTAGCGCTCTAACCAACTGAGCTAATCACCCACTATTTAGTCAAACTCTGGAGGCTGCTTTTTTTGTCAAGCAAAGAGTGTTACCCGTCACGTCGTTTCTCGTCTTTGCTCCTGCTGCAAATAATGATTGACAAATTGCATAGTACTGTATTTGTTAGATACAATACATAGTACTGAAAAGGGGAAAAACTCTCAGGCAAGGTACAGATAAAACGTATGTAATGAGGATGCAATGCTAAAGCAAATTGTCCATCATCTCCAAAGCTCCCAGAATACTGCATTTGTAATTAATGACACAGCGTACAGTTACAAAGAGTTGGGGACGATTGCCAGTAAGTACTACACCTTTATTCTGCAACATCCCGAGATAGATATATGCGGCATTGCCATGCATAATGATATAGAGACTTATGCGTTTATGACAGCGGTTATCCTAAGCAATTGCGGCTATGTGATGCTTAATCTTGCCAATCCCCCAGAGAGGAATGCCGTTATTGCCGAGGAAGCAGGACTAAAACACATAGTCAGCAGTGTTGCTGGAGACGAGAATATTGTTCCCCCGTTTATAGCTTTTACGCACCTGGATGCAATCCCAGAGCCACTTGGTCAGGTGTATTTCACCGAGCCTGTTCCCTGTTCCACTGCCTACATTCTGTTCACTTCCGGCAGTACAGGAAAACCCAAAGGGGTTCGGATAACCAAGAAGAACCTTAATGCAATGCTAGATTCATTTGCCAAGCTACCCATTCCGATTAACGAAACAGATAAAGTATTGCAGATGTTTGACCTTACTTTTGATGGCTCTGTGCTAATGCTGTTCATGCCGCTTTGTGCGGGAGCTTCTATCTATACTGTGGATACAGACACCATTAAGTATATGGACATAGCCAGGCTAATGGTGAGCTACCCGCTTAGCTATGTGTTTGTGGTTCCGTCTGTTATTGCACTGCTACAACCCTTTATGTCCTTGCTTCATCTTCCCAGCGTGAAAACCTTCATTGTGGGTGCGGAGGCAGCGACAAAAGCCAGATTGGACACCATTATTCCCTCATTACCCAATGCCTCGATCTGGAACCTGTATGGTCCCACAGAAGCAACCGTCTGTGTGATGGCATACTGTCTGGATAAGAATATAGACAGCGAACTACATAACGGGCTGATTCCCATCGGCAAGCCAATGCAAGGTAATCACAGTATGATAATGGATGATGGCAAGGTGATTACAGATTGCGATGTAAAAGGAGAATTGTATATCGGCGGAGACCAGCTTACCGATGGATATGTAAATGACGAAGAGAAAAACCTTACAGCCTTTGCTTATCATGATTGGAAGGGGAGCTTGATGCGCTTCTATGCTACGGGGGACATAGTGTTCCTAAACAGCTATGGCAATTACATGTATTGTGGCAGGAAAGACCGTCAGGTAAAGATTCAAGGAAACCGCATAGAGCTAGCAGAAATAGAATATCATGCCCGGAAGATAACGCATACAGAGGCAATAGCCATCCTCAAAGAAACAAATGGAAACCCTTGTTTGCATCTGGTTGTAGAGGGCTTTAGCGGAGATAAGGATGCCGTTATTCAATATCTTGGCAGGCAATTGCCTGCTTGTATGATTCCTCAGTCCATAACTAGCATAGACAAGTTTCCCTTAACAGACAGTGATAAAACAGACTTTAAAAAACTGTACGAACTGATACCATAGAAAACAAAGTAATGGAGAAGAATTGAGCAGAGAACAAATCTTACAGGAAGCTACAGATGTCCTGATAGCGGCATTGAAACACAGTAACTTTACTATGTCAGAAAGCACCACCGCTAAAGAAATCAAAGGTTGGGATTCTCTGTCACACATGATGATTATGGCAGCGGTTGAGAAACACTTCGGAGTAAAATTCACGTTTATGGAAATGGTGCGCATGACCAATGTGGGAAGCCTGATTGATTGCATTGCAAACAAGTTGCCCGATTAACAGGCTGTATCGCCCTAATTGACGTATAAAGCATGCCTCTTGTATCTATTGTATATCTGGTCTTTGTAGCATTCGTAGCACTGCTGAACTACAGCGTTGCACACAAATGGCGGATCTATATCCTGCTCACAGCATCTGCCGTTTTTTACAGCTTGAATCAGGGGCTGTATCTGCTTATTCTTATCTTTTCCATTTTGCTAAACTACCTGCTGTGTTGGCTATGGTCTCGGCGGGGAGCAAAAGCTTATGTCTTCTTAGCGGTATTCTTCAATGTTGGGTTATTAGGCTTTTATAAGTACATACCTGCAATACTTGGACTGGGGCACGACTATAGTGGTTCATTGCTGCAACGCCTTGTTATTCCCATTGGTCTTTCCTTTTTTAGCTTTCAGGCAATTGGCTACATGCTGGATTTGTATCTTAACAATAACAAGAGCATCGTGCGTTTGGAGGAATACGCCCTGTTTATGTCCTTTTTCCCCCAGTTATTAGCCGGACCAATAGCCCGTAGCGAGAGTTTCCTTCCCCAGATACAGCTAAAAAAGGAATTTGCTTATCACAATGTAGTGACAGGATTACGCAGAATACTCTGGGGTATCTTCAAAAAGGTAGTTATTGCCAGCAACCTCTCGCCTTACACGGATGCAGTATTTGAAAACATCCCAATGCACCAGGGGTTTACTATCGTTATAGCCTGTATTGCCTACACAATACAGATATACATGGACTTTTCGGGATATTCGGACATTGCCATTGGTTCAGCGAAGGTCTTGGGTTTCGACCTGATGGAGAACTTCCGCATCCCTTTGTTCGCACGCAGCGTCACAGACTTTTGGAGAAGATGGCACATTTCCCTTTCTTCCTGGGTACGGGATTATGTGTTTATGCCTTTGCAGTATCAATCTAGAACTTGGGGTATAACAGGGACAATTCTAGCTACCCTGCTAACGTTTTTAATAATTGGTGTCTGGCATGGAGCAAACTGGACACTTGTAATCTTTGGGCTGATGCACGGAGTTGCAACCTGTTGGGAGCTGATAAGCACCAGGCAGAGAGACTTTATCTGGTCATTACTGCCGGTATGGCTTGGCAACTTGGTTTCTAATGCTTTTGTATTTATGTTTGTTACCGTATCGGCAGTTTTCCTGCGAGCAGCATCTCTATCCGATGCCTTGCATGTTTTTTACGGTATCGCAACAGGAGGTTCGGCTCTATACTTAGGCTCAAAGCAATTATTAGTCTTCGCACTAATAGGTATAGTGCTTGTGTTTGCTGTCGATGCACGCAAAGGTGAAATGCTATTCTCCACATTTATCGGGAAACAAAGCACTCTTATCAGGTGGTCTTTTTACGTTTCTTGTATTCTATCTATCCTCCTGATAGGCTCATTAAGCAGTGAGAACTTCATCTACTTCCAGTTTTAAATTATGAAAAGACTATTATTGAAATCAATACTGCTGTTTGGTATCATCATTGTAACAGATTACATAGTTGGCTCAGCTCTGCAACACATGTTATTAAGGGACAACAGCGGCGCACCAGGTTATGTGCTAAATCATATTATAGACAAACCTTATGATGCATACATCATGGGTGCTTCCGGTGCTCAGAGGGGTTACATTCCCTCTGTGTTTGAAGAGGAATTGGGGCTAAAAGTATTCAACACAGGTGAAGCAGGCACGAGTATCCTTTACAATTATGCTGCTTTGCAACTCATCCTGAAGCACAGTAAACCCAAGCTGATAATCTGGGATATCACCGATGCGGCTTATTACTATCGCCCTGATGCAGGCAAAACTGGCATGATTACACCTTTTTACCGTGATGATAGCATCCGGCAGCTTCTTTATAGTATATCTCCACTTAACAGGATTTGGCTTTGCTCCAAGATTTACCCAGTTAACCAAAAAGTGCTTAGCCTTGTCGGTGGTTACATTAACAAGCCAAGTACGGGAGCAGCGGGTATAAGTGGCTATCATCCCATATCTGGTGTCATGGACACAGCCAAAGTAGCTAATCCTCAGCAGCAGTTTATTCAGGAGATGCGCTCTGTGAATAACCGTGACCCTCGTTGGGCGGATAAAGACAAGCTGATTAGGGAATACTTCTATGGATTTATAGAGCTTTGTAAGGCAAATGACATCCGCCTTGAAGCTGTTTATTGCCCCTGGGCACCGCTATCTGAAGATATTTCAGGAATTCCACTAATATCAGAGGAACTGGTTGCGGAGCTTAATCTGCATGATATCCCCCTGCATACTATCATGCCTAAACAATATCCTGCCATGATGAATCTGGGCTTGTACTACGATTTGTATCATTTGAATGACGAAGGTGCCAAGGTTTTCAGCACTATTGTTGCCAAACAGTTAAAAGCTGGCTTAGTCATCGCTAGATGATGCTTTGTTAAAACAGCATCAGCACTTAGTCCAATCTCAGCCAGCAGCGAGGTATCTTCCACACGATTCCCACGCCTCTACATGAGAATCACGTGGGCATCACGTGGGAATTACCTGAGGTTTCAGCAAGGATGACTTTTGGTGCTCAAACGCGCTATATTAATTGCCTCACTTAGGAACAAATAATGCTACCTACAGTATGCACATAAGTAAGCTCTAACATCCAAAGAAAGGAGTTATCATGAAACGCTTATTTGTTGTTTTTCTATGTCTTGGCACGCTCAGTGCCATGTTTGCAAATCCCCCTGCACCTACGTTTATTGGTAAGATTTGGTTCAATGAATTGTCTCAACCTCAGTTGCAGTTTAGGCCCAATATGGAGTGGTATGAGACAACTACGGTTACGGTAAATGACGGCTATGACGATTACAATTACTCTGTGGATTTTACTGCTCCACCCCCAATTATCATTACCCTGCCTAGCGATCATCTTACACGGCAATCGGGTTACATTGGCATCACGGTTTTCGGGCTTTTCAGTGATACAGCCAGATGGGGAGAAAGCCTAACAAACCATTTCAGCCCCTTAAACGGAACTGAATGCGCCGTGCGTTATTTCACATATGACTGGGATAGCTCATATCCGCGATTTGCAAAGGATTACAACCCCACTTCCGGCGAGTTTATGAATCCTTCTGCCCGCAGCACTATAGATGTTTATTGTCATGATTTAAGTGGTGCTCCCGTGGTAAATGTACCAATCACGTCTTTTGAAAGCAGCATCCCCTTGGTAGAAACTGATGCAAATGGGCACTCCCTCTCTAGTGTATTTTCCAGTAAGATGCGAATTACAATCCAAGATCAATTGAATCAAGCCACTATACTTGACACCACCTTCTTTGCTGAGCCAGGGCAAAGCTATTCCATTGATGTGTGCCTTGCTCACTCCGCCAGCGATGATCCTGTGTTACAAGCACCGAGAGGCAATTTCAGTATTTATCCCAGTGTGCTACGTGTAAACCAAGATTACACCTTACATCTGAATTACGATAGCAAGCTTGTTTCTGCGCAGGTGGAACTTTATGACCTCAAAGGAAGGCTGCTCGCCAAACAGGATTACACAAACGATGGTATGACCTGGCAAGTACCTAAGCTGGCGAGTGGTATTTACTTTGTTCGCCTTAGCTCTGGTAGCCGCAACTTAGGAAACAGTAAGCTGATTGTTCTAAAGTGAAGCTAATACTGCTACTGCTTTTAGCTGTCTTTACTTGCAGTCTTTTTGCGCTTAGTTTCGAGGCAGAAGAACTGGAGTTTACCATCCATAAAGGATATTGGGAGATGGACGGCTTGTTCCACTTTGCCAATTACGCAGATACATTAAAGAGTATTCCTATCTATTTTCCTATTCCGGAGGATAGCCTTAGCTTGCATCCTGAAATAATAGCACTAGAAGTAGTTGAGGATAGCCTGGCAAGCTGCATGCTTTCCAGCGTACAAACTGGTGGTTTCGCTTTTGTTCTTTCCATGCCGGCGCAGCATTTCTGCACGGTTCGCATAGCATACCGTCAGACGCTAATAGGTGAAAAAGCCAAGTACATAATTACCACCGCCAACTCTTGGGGAAAGCCATTAGCTTACGCCAGCTACAAATTAAAGGTAGCAGATGGCATATCAATCAGCAAGCTGCCATTCCCAAAACAACAACATACCGCTGATACATATTTCTGGGAGTTTAGCAGCTTCAGCCCTGCAACAGAATTTGAGGTTCTTTTTCAACATCGATAGCCATGCTACACTTACAACGTATACTTGCCATCTCTTTTTCTGCAAAAACTGTTTGACAGTAATTCGCCATTTAGATTACCTGCACTGATAGAAAACATCATCAAGGGGAGTCAATGAAGATACTAGTTTTGAATTGCGGCAGTTCGTCCATCAAATACCAACTTATTAATATGGAAAGCAAAGACTTAATGGCAGAGGGTATCGCCGAAAGAATCGGCGAGGACATTGCGCTCTTCACCTATAAAAGCCCCAACTTTAGCAAGAAAAAAAGGGAAATGGTAATAGATAACCACGAGCAAGGATTGCAGCTTATTCTGGACGCACTGGTTGATACGGAAAAAGGTGTGCTTGGCAGCCTAACTGAAATTGACGCCGTGGGTCACCGCTTGGTTCATGCGGGAGAGCATTACTCGGATGCCGTGGTGGTTACAGATCATGTGGTGGAAGTGATGCGCGAGTGCATAGCCCTTGCTCCTTTGCACAATCCTGCTAATCTCAAGGGCGTGGAAGCCGTTACTGCCAGTATGCCGAATTGCCCGCAATGCGGAGTGTTTGACAATGCTTTTCATCAAACCATGCCACCTCATGCTTACCTCTATCCCCTTCCCTTAGAGTTTTATCACACTCATAAAATCCGCCGTTATGGTTTCCACGGCACCAGCCACAAATATGTTAGCCTCAAGGCAGCAGAGTTCCTGGGCGTGGACATTAGCACTATTAAGATAATCTCCTGCCACCTAGGCAACGGTGCATCTATGACTGCTATCAAAGATGGCAAGTCTATCGATACCTCCATGGGGCTTACCCCCTTGGAAGGATTGATGATGGGCACCCGCTGCGGAGATTTAGACCCTGCCATTCCTATTCACATGCAGCAACAATTGGGGCTTAGCGTGGATGAGGTGAACAGCATTCTAAACAAGAAAAGCGGGATGCTGGGGCTTTCCCATATCTCAAACGATATGCGCGAGATAGAGGATGAGATTCTTATCCGTCACAACCCCAAAGCTATCCAAGCTCACGATGTTTATTGTTATCGAATTCAGAAATATATTGGCAGCTACTTTGCTGCGTTAAATGGACTGGATGTTTTAATCTTCACTGGTGGTGTTGGTGAACGTATGCCCATACTCCGCGCACAGGTTTGCCGCAATATGGATGCGCTTGGCATCAAACTAAATCTCGAAGAAAATGCGCTCTTTACAGACGATATTCAGGTACTTAGCACTCCCGATTCCAAAGTAAAAGTACTGAAGATACCGACAAATGAAGAGCTGATGATAGCACTGGAAACTCAAAGACTTCTTAAGCAGGGATCATGAACTCTATGAATCAAACCTTTTACCGGATGCTGTTTGACCAGTCCCCCGTTTCATTATGGGTGGAAGACTTTTCTGGAGTAATGGAAAGCGTTAAGCAACTCAAAGAACAGGGTATTACTGACCTTCGAGCACACTTTCACACCTATCCCGATCAGTTCATGGATTGTATAAAGAAACTGAAAGTGGTGGATGTAAACAACACCTCTCTCTGGTTATTTAAAGCCAAGACCAAGAAAGAACTGTTAGATAATCTGCACATTGTGTTCAAGGATGAGGCTCAGGATTGTCTATTGGAATCTGTTATAGCTATAGGCGAAGACAGGAAGTATTTTGATGGTCACGGGATAAACTACGACTTGCACGGAAACAAGCTGTACTTCAATATCTCGTGGAGCATTACCGGTGGCGATAAACGAGATTATGAAAATGTGATTGTCGCTATGCAGGACATGACCAAGCTTGCTCTTATCAGAAGTGAACTTGAAGAACGGGAAGCACTGTTCCGTTGCATCTTCGAGCAAGCCTCCGAGGGCATGATGTTGCTGGATTCCGAAGGTAAAGCTATCCTCGTTAATAAAGCAATGGAAACCCATTTGGGTACACCAGCTAAGGATATGGTTGGCAAATTCTTATGGGACGTGTATGATGATTTCGAAAAGCGCGTACACATGGAAAAGCAACCAAAAATGAGCAAAGCCGTAATTTTAGAAGCACTGTCTGCTTCACAAAATGCCCATCGGGTTATCGAATACAGCTTTTTGGATGTGAAGCACAAACTCCATGCCCACAAGCAAACTCTTCTCCCCATTCTATCTGGGAAAGAACAGACTTACGCAGTTATATTAACCGATATGACACCTGTTTACCGCTCTGAAGTGGTAACTACAATCCTGCATAAAATTAGCCACGCTGTAAATATCGAAGTATCGCTGGATGATCTCTTCCAAACCATCCATGATTCTCTCGGCAGGGTTATAGACGTTACAAACTTCTTTATTGCCCTATACGACAGCAAAAGCAACCTTGTAACCTTCCCCTACCTCGTGGATGAAATGAATGAAGACGCCTCACCGGTGGTAGCTGATGACAGTAAGTCTTTAACTGCCCAAATAATCAGTGAGGCAAAAACCTTGCTGCTGGATCATGAAGACATTAAACAGCGGACTCAGGACGTTGGTTTCATGGGATATGTATGCAAGAACTTCCTGGGTGTACCCTTGATTCTTTCGGGCAAAGTAATCGGTGCTTTAGTTGTACAATCCTACAATCAAGACGATCTCTACGACGACGAAGATAGAATCTTGCTGGAATCTGTGTCTGAGCAAATCGCTTTCGCTCTACATAAGAAACAAACAGATGAAAACCTTAACGTACTTTTCCAAGCTATCGAACAAGCCGGCGAAGGGATTATTATCTTCTCTCCCGAAGGCAATATCCAGTACGTAAACACCATCTTCGAGAAGATTACTTCCTACCGCCGTATTGAGCTATTAGACAAACCATTTGAATACCTTCCCTTCGAACCTGCTAGTAGAATGGAGATGAAACAATCCTGGTTAAGGGTGCGTTCTTCGCAGCCTTGGCATGGCAAGATTGATATGATTCGCAAGGACGGACCCAAGATTACCCTTGATATGGTTGTGAAGCCCGTTATAGACAACGACGGCAGGCTTTCCAGTATCATCGCAAGCTGCAAGGATGTTACCTTTGAGATTCTTCGTGACGAACAGCTTAAGCGCACTCAGAGGCTGGAAGCTATTGGACGGTTAACCGGCGGTATCGCACATGACTTTAACAATATCCTAAGCGCAATAATTGGCTATACAGAGCTTGCTGGGGATGACCTTAATCCCGAATCAGACTCTGCCTTGAACCTTCTGGAAGTGTTAAAATCAGCAACCCGCGCTAAGGAAATGATTAGCCACCTGATATCCTTCTCACGACAGGATGTAGCTAAGACAGAAGTAATAGAACTGGCAGAACATGTGAAAGAATCAGTACGTTTCCTGCGCTCTTATTTACCGCGTTCTATAAAGATTAAAGAGCGTTATGATGCTGAGATGAACACTGTTATCGCTGTTCCTGGTCAGATTCATCAGATTATTATTAATCTCGGCACAAACGCTATGCATGCTCTTCACCGAGAGGGTGCTATGCTGGAGGTGTCTGTGGAATCTGTGTCCTTCAGAAGCAGAGACATGCAAGCTTTCCCTGAACTGGAACAATGCCAGTATTTAAAGATAGCTGTGCGTGATAATGGCACGGGGATAGACCCCTGTGTCGTTGACCATATCTTCGATCCCTATTTCACCACAAAAAGTGCCAATGAAGGCACAGGACTTGGCTTGTCTATTGTGCACAGCATTATTCAATCCCATCATGGTGCTATCCGTGTGGAGAGCGAACTGGGGATAGGAACAACCTTTATTGTATATCTTCCTCAATACACTCCCGATCAATGGCACCAAGGGCTGCCTGATGCAGAGCAAGTTGTTGACAACAGTGGCACGGAAAGCATTATGTTTGTGGATGATGAGCCGAGCTTGGTGAATGTGTTCCGCCAGGGTATGATGCGCATGGGCTACAAAGTGGAGGGATTTACTGATCCCCGCAAGGCTTACGAGCATTTTGCAAAGTATTCTTCCCGCATCGACATTGTGGTAACCGATACCACCATGCCTTACATGAATGGTGTGGATCTTGCCCAAAAGCTGCTCGCCATAAAGCCAGAGATACCCATTATCATCTGTACGGGATTTACAACCTTGATATCTGTGGAAGATGCCCGTTCAAAGGGAATTAGTGATTTCGTAATGAAGCCCTTTAAAATGAAAGATATTGCAGGCAGAATTCGTGATGCCCTGAAAGCCAAAAAGGAAGAATTAGATGCGGTTGGACTTGCTGCTGAGTAAGCTCTGCCTCACCAAAACCCGCTCCATTGCCAAGAACGCATGTGACAAAAACCTGGTGTTCATAGCTGGCAAGCCCGCAAAGGCTTCAGCCATTGTGAAAGCCGATGATATAATCATCTTCAGGCTTTATGGTGCCGAGCACGAGATAAAAATAATCTCCATCCCCACGGGTAACGTTGCTAAAAAAGACAGTACTCAGTATTATGAAATGCTTAGGCGGGATGAGCTACCCACAAACATGTGAGCGAGTTTGAGTTCCATTGTAAAACTTAATCAGATCCGGGTTGATTTTGTTCAGCCCGGTTTGTTTATTAAAGCAGTAATACTCTGTTTTACGCTGTTTGTCCTGCTGATATTGCCTACAAATCTGAGTTGTACTTACACTCTTCAACAGAAAACTACCTATTTAGCTGTTTATGCCGAAGAGCCTATTTCAGCCGCTCTGCGCCAAAGCCTCAGTGGCTTGGATACCCGCATTGATGAGCTGCAAATGAGTTTGGGTATTTATACCGACGATTTGGTTCCTGTCTATCTCGTTAAAGACCATAAAAGCTACCAGAGCATGGCTTTGGGAAAAGATAAAATCGTAGAATTCAGTGAAGCATTTTATAGTGGCAGCGAAGGAAGTATCTACATCCGCCCCTTAAGCGAGATTAAGGATAGCTTCCGTAAAACACTGGTGCATGAATATATTCACTGGTATCTGGAGAGCATTTTCATCCGCACCCCCCTTTGGTTTCACGAAGGGATGGCTACTCATTATTCAGGTCAAATGGGTTTCGAGCGATATCTTTACTTCTTGCAGGAGAGCTTTATTGGGCATACCAGTGACCTCTTTCGCATGAGCTATAGTTATCCTGAAAAGCAGAGTGATTGGCAGATTTTCTACCTAAGCTCTTCCATGGCAATACGCTTTATGAGCGAGAAGAAACCAGAAGAGTGGAAGGTTTTTTGGGAACTGGTGGCAAATCATAAGAGAGCAGGAGAAAAAGCGGTTTTCAACGATTGCTTTGCGCTGGCTTATCGCAGCAATCTCTACGATTTCAATCAGCAATTTGCCGCTTATGTAAAGAGCTTGCGGTTTCAATATCTGTTTTGGGGAATGAACTCGTTGATTGCCCTATTTTTGCCTTTAGCTATGATTTTAACCCATTACAAAAGAAAAAAACGCATGGCACTGCTGCCTGATCTGCCGGAGTTTGTTGACGATGAAGAAGATACTGAAGATTTGGAAGATTAAACCCTCCTAAACCACACCAGAATATCAACCCTCCAGCACCCAGCACACCAGCATTCCAACTGAGTCTGGAGTCGTTAACGCCTTCCTCAATAATCCGTAAGCTACATCCTTTGCGGCGTTTAGGACTACAGATAATGGTGGCAAAGAGCACTGTTCCTGCGAAAGTAATGAGCTTACTGTTGGTGTAGTCCATTTGGCTAAACAAGTTAGAGCTACTCATCAAGCTATATCAACCAAATCGACTCCACACTCAATGCGTCCTGCGCTACCATAATACGCCCTTACTTATCCGAAGGGGGGTTCATCGGGATCCGATCGGGATCTCATCGGGATGAAACCCGATCAACACAGCTTCAGTAGCCGTTCTAATCGGTTTCGGATAAGCAAGCAAGGATCAATTGCTGCGCGGATGCCCTTTATTGTATGCTTTCTTAATATCTTCCAAGCTTACATGCGTGTAAAGCTCTGTGGTGGAGAGTAGTGCATGCCCCAGCAGCTCTTGAATAGCGCGTAAATCCGCACCTCGGGCAAGCATGTGGGTAGCAAAGCTGTGGCGCAAAGTATGCGGAGTATAGCCCTTTGCACGGGCAATCAAGGCAAAATAGCGTTTTAGTATTATATCAAGCTGGTCGGTATCAAAAGCTTTCCCGCTTTTAGTAAGAAACAACCTATCGGGACTGGCTTCCGTTTTCAGTTTTTCACGCACCGGTAAATACTCGGCAATTGCAGCCAAAGCGTAGGAGCCGACGGGGATGATGCGCTCCTTATTACCCTTGCCTTTCACGCGCAGTAAGCCTCGTTTCATCTCCAAATCGTTCATGCGAATGCCGGCAAGCTCCATCAGACGCAGACCGCAGGAATAAAGTGTTTCCAATATCGCACGGTTACGGATGCCAAAAGGGCTGCTGGTATCAGGAATGGCAAGCAGATTACGCACTTCTTCTTCCGTGAAACACTTGGGCAGAGGCTTTTCGTATTTGGGACGCTTGATTTTAACCATGGGGCTTTCTGTGATAAACCCTTTAAGCTTACAAAAGCGGAAAAAGCCGTTTAAGGCAGCACTTTTACGCGCCAGAGTGCGGTTGCAATCCGGCTTTTCATTCAGGTAACGCAAGAAATCCCTGATATTCAGCACCGTTATCCCCTGCACGGGCACTTCTTCATCCTCGAAAAACCGCTGCACAAAAGCATAAAACTGGTCTAAATCTAGATGGTATGCTTCGATGGTGCGGGGTGATTTTCCTTCCAAGGCAAGATGCTCGCAGAAGAGTTTGATGCTGTTTTTCATCACGTTCCCTTAAATAATTATTAGTTAGAGTCATTTTTTACTTGCCTGAAACCTTGTCGAGTAAAATGTTGGTTTAATAGTAAATGGAGGTTTCATGAATCAACATATAGACAAAAGTGCAAAGCTTGGTGCGAACGTTACGATCGGCTACAATGCTGTGATCATGCAAGATGTGGAGATAGGTGATGACTGCCTTATAGGGCACAATGTGGTTATCCATGCCGGCTCCAAAATAGGCAAAGCGGTGCGTATCGATGATGGCGTAATAATCGGGAAAAAGCCCCTTTCTTCCCCCCGCAGCATCTTTAAAGTTCCCACCGACCTGACGCCCGCCGTGATAGGCGACTTTTGCCAGATTGGGTCAAACGTGGTAATCAATTGTCAGTGCACAATCGGAGAACGCAATTTGATAGCCGACCTCGCCACCATACGTGAAAACGTGAAGCTTGGTGATTTGAACATCGTGGGCAGAAACGTTTGTATAGAGAACTTCGTAAGCATCGGAAGCCGTAACAAGTTCGAGACAAATTGTTACATCACCGCCTATTCCGAGATTGGGGATTACTGCTTTGTAGCTCCTTGCACCGCCACAAGTAACGATAACTACATGGCAAGAGACAAAGAGCGATTCAATCACTTCAAGGGCGTAACTATGGAAAACGGCTCCAGAATTGGCGTGAATGCCACTATTCTGCCCGGGAAAACCATTCAGAGCGACGGAGTTGTAGCAGCAGGAGCTGTGGTAACCAGAGATGTGCCGGCTAAAACCATCGTAGTCGGAAATCCCGCCAAGCCCCTCAGGGCTGTACCAGAAAACCAATTGATGGAAAACAACCTGGATAAGTAAACATGAAAACCCTTGTCATTATACCCACTTACAACGAGATTGAGAACATTGAGCGTATTGTGGAGATTGTCCTTAGCAAGAGCGAGGAAATCGAAATACTGGTGATGGACGACAATTCCCCGGATGGCACAGGTAAGCGTGTGAGATTCATGCAAAGCACAGAGCCACGCCTGCACCTGATAGAAAGACCAGGTAAAATGGGGCTTGGTTCGGCTTATGTAACTGGCTTTAAATATGCACTGGAACACGATTATGAGTATGTCATGGAAATGGACGCCGATTTCTCGCATAATCCAGATGATGTACCAAGGCTGATTGCTGCCGCTCAGAACAAGGATTTGGTGATTGGGAGCCGCTATTGCAATGGCGTAAATATCATTAACTGGCCATTCAAACGTCTGCTTATCAGCTACTTTGCCAGTAAGTATGTGCGCATGATTACCGGTATGCCGATAAAAGACCCCACCGGCGGCTTCAAGTGTTTCCACCGCCGAGTGTTGGAAAGCATCAATCTGGATAAAATACTCTCCGATGGCTATGCCTTCCAGATAGAAATGAACTTCCGTGCCTGGGCGAAACAGTTTCGCATCAAAGAGATTCCCATTGTGTTTACAGAACGGCTAAACGGTGTATCTAAAATGAACCGTGGCATAGTTTGGGAAGCCGCTTGGATGGTGTGGCATCTGCACTTTCTAAGGCTACTTAAGCTGCTTAAATAACGCCTATGTTAGAACGCATAAACAACCCCACCCTGCAAAATGAAGATAGCGATCTAGACCGCGCTTTGCGCCCTAAAACCCTTACCGAATTTATCGGGCAGAGCCATATTAAGGAACTGCTGGATATCAGCATTCAGGCTGCAAAACTAAGAGGTGAATCGCTGGATCACGTGCTGCTATACGGACCTCCGGGACTTGGCAAAACAACCTTAGCCAGTATTATTGCCCGCGAAATGGGGGTTAATATCACCGTCTCCAGCGGACCCGTGATAGAAAAGCCCTCCGATCTTGCCGGTATTTTAACCAATCTGGCAAGGCACGAAGCCTTGTTCATAGATGAAATCCACCGCCTTTCACACGTGATAGAAGAATATATCTACCCCGCTATGGAAGATTACGAGATGGAGATTATCTTGGATAGTGGTCCCAGCTCACGCACGCTTAAAATACCGCTGGAAAACTTCACCCTGATCGGCGCAACCACACGTGCAGGCTTGCTTACGCCACCTCTGAGGGATAGGTTCGGCATCGTACTACGTCTGAACTATTACGATATTGATTCCATTGTGCAGATTATCCGCCGCAGTGCTAAGCTGCTGAATATCCCCGCCGATGAAGAAGGAATAGCCGAGCTTGCCAGACGCAGCCGCGGTACACCTCGCATTGCCAATCGCTTGCTGCGAAGAGTGCGGGACTACGCCCAGATAAAAGGCAAAGGCGTTATCACCTTGGATATTGCCTTAGCTGCACTGCAAATGCTGCAAGTGGATCATGCCGGACTGGATGAAATGGACAAGCGCATCCTTACTACGATTATCGAGAACTACCGCGGGGGACCTGTAGGGATAAAGACGATCGCCACTGCCATTGGTGAAGATTCCGGTACTATAGAGGAGATATTCGAGCCTTATCTAGTGCAACAAGGCTTTCTTGAGCGCAGTCCGCAGGGAAGAAAGGTAACCTTCAAAGCCTATCGACACTTGGGGCTGAACCCCACACCCGAGCAAAGCGATCTCTTTGCCTAAAACAGCCATGAACATGGACACCATAATCCACGGGGTGCGCTGGAATCTAGGGACAACCGTGCTGCGCAGAATATTAAGCCTACTGCTGCTGCTTGCCCTTGCTTCGTGGTTGTCGCAGAGTGACTTCGGCATCTTTCGCACCTACAGCCTAATCTTGGCGGTTGTAAGCATTATTGCCGTGCTGGGGCTGGATTCCAACCTTATCACCTCGAAGAAACATCCCAAGCTAAATGTTTTCGCCTTTACACAGATTGGCTTAATCACCGGTGTGTTGCTTAGTTTGCTGCTCACTTTATCTTCAGCTTGGTTAGCCAAGCTATACCACAGCCAGGAGCTGGGGCTGATAATCCGCTGGATGTCCCTCTTTGTTTTGGTGGAAGTCCTTCGCAAACTGCTCCACAGCATCGCTCAAGTGCGCTTGATGTTCAAGGAAATAGCCTTGGCAGAAACTTGGAACGTTGTATTCTACTGTATAATAAGCTTTTCTGTAATCTATTTCTACAGGCATCTATGGGTTTACGTGCTGGCTTACTTTCTGGGCAATCTGGTGGAGACCATCTACCTATACATTTGCTTAAAGCCTTTCCCTTCGCTGCATCTGAAGCGTTTGCTTTCCTTAAAGTGGCTTAAAGTTAGCTTCAAAATAATAAGCAATAACCGTGCTTTTCTCACCAATGTAAGCCTTATCCGCCTGATAAACACCTACGCCGGCAATGCACCCATCCTCTTCTTGGGGACGATGGTAAACCCCACCTTGATGGGACAGTATTTCTTTGCCACACAGTTAATTGGGGTGCCGGTGCTGATGTTCACCACGGCTGTGGGGCAAGTATTCTACCCTGTATTTGCCCAAAACAATAGGACAAGCACCATCCAAAACATCAAGAGCTATACCCGTTTGACCTTAAGCCTTGGTTTCCCGATTCTGTTTATGTACTATTTTGGGCTTAGCATCCTTGTACCCATCTTGTTTAAAGGTAAGTGGGATGCTGCTTTGCCCTTGCTTTTATACCTTATTCCCTATTTCTGTAGCGTGATGCTAAACAACCCCATTAGCGGTATTCCCTTCATTTGCCGCAAACCTTCTTGGGAGCTTATTTGGAACATAGTTACCTTGGGCGTTTGCCTGCTGGCTTTGATGTGGGGCATACGCAACGGTTTCGGTCATGCTGTTCTGCTCTTTAGCATCAGTTCTGCATTCATGAACCTAGTGTTTTACTTTATGTCGCTAAACCTGCTGGGAGCAAGCTTATTCCCTGCCATACAGAGCCTTATCACCTGGAGTATTGGTAACGTTATCCTAATTATGTCCCTTATCTGGGTAAGCCATCTGCCCTATGCAATTCTGTGCGCAAGCCTATGTTTTATCGTATATCTGCTTGCCTTGTATCTCTTTGCCAAACCGGTTTTCAGGGATGTGCAACGTGTGTTCCGGTGATAGGTTTAGCCCGAATAGGCGGGTAGTATTATGAATATAACTCTCAATCCCCGTATCTGGCACGAGCTAAACGGCTTTCATGTAACAGGTTACCTGCATGCAACGGATAGCAGCTATTATGAAGGGAAAAAGATTGCCGATTACTTTGCCGCAGCATACGATGAGCCAAGCTTTCAAAACCTGCTAAGTAACGCCAATGGCTGTTTTGGCTGTGTTTGCAAGCTCGGTGAAACCCTTTTTGCCACTGTGGACATAAGCCGCTCCTTCCCCCTATTCTATTCTTGTGAAGGCTGGGAACTTGTTATTAGCGACAACACTAACGATATTGAAGCCCTTAGCCCCTCAATCCTGAACGCCTCCCCGCAGGAAGTAACAGCAGAATTCTTGCTTACCGGCTTCGTAACCGGCAAAGACACTTTGCACCCCAAGATCAAGCAAATCCGCCCCGGTAACTACATAAAATGGACAAAGGGAGCAGAGCCAACAGCCGTCCAGTATTACCGTTACACACACACTGAAAGCGATGTTCATGATACCGACGCATATCTTGCCAAGCTGGATGAAGTACATCTGGCATTGGCAGAGCGTTTGGTAACAAGTTTGCAGGGCAGGACTGCCATCCTTCCCCTTTCCGGTGGCTATGATTCTCGGCTTATCGCCTGGCTGTTAAAGCGGTTAAACTATCCCAAAGTGTTTTGTTTCAGCTATGGAACGCCCCACAACCAGGAATCTGCCATCTCACAAGCCGTAGCCAAAAAGCTGGGTTGGGACTGGCGTTTTATTCCTTATTCCCGTGCATCTTGGTACAAAAGTTATCAATCTGAACAGCGAAAAGACTACTACCACTATGCCGTTAACGCAACTTCCAGCCCTATCATTCAGGATTGGCTTGCCGTGAAATCGCTGCACGATAAACACATATTCCCCGAAGATGGAGTTATTATCCCTGGTCATTCCGGTGATTTCGTGGAAGGAGTTTATATCCCCAAGAGTTATGCAAGCGGTCGGGACGTTAGCGATACAGAAGTAATAGAGCAGATTATGAGGCAATACTACCGCTATTGGGCATGGAACAAAGACAAGTATTACAATGCTTTCGCCAAGCGCATTCGGGAAAGCGTACCGCTTCAGCCCGTGATGAGTGCCGCTGATGGGGCTTCAGCCTTCGAGGAATGGGATTGGGCAGAGCATCAGGCAAAGTTTACTGTAAATTCGTTAAAACTCTATGAGTTCTTCGGTTATAGCTGGCGCATACCATTATGGGATAGGGAGCTAATGGATTTCTGGAGCAATGTTCCCCTAAAGCTAAGGTTGGGCAGAAGCCTTTGGTTTGACTACAACAACAAATATATGAACCTTTCTGTCCCCATTTTTGGTGACCCCACCCTGTTCAAGCGCGCCCAATACAAGCTTTTGCGCATGGCAGTAGGTAGCATTTACGAACAACGCTATGGGCGTTTTGCCCCCTATCGTAACCCTATCCAATACTCCCTGCCACGTGTCGGCTCTATACTGAATCCAGAAATAAATTACCCTGAATTCATTAACCCCAAGCTACCAATCTTGAAGGCAGACATAAACTCCCTGCAAGCTCTTTTTGTCATTTCGGAAACCAAACAAACAAAGAATTGAGGACATCTATGTTTAAGAATACCTTTTGGCAACGCTTTCGATACAAAATCCCCAACCTCTTCTTTGCCCCGCACAGCTTGCAAGAATACGAACAAATCATTAGTGACGCTAAAGAGCAAGGATACAAGTTCTATACCTTGCAGAACTTTAGAACTGCTGAGCTTAGCGATAAGGAAAGCTTCATCATCCTGCGCCACGATATAGATACCGATCCAGTTGCAGCACTGCGTTTTGCTGAAATAGAGCTGAGATATGCTGTGAAGGCAAGCTATTTCTTCCGTCGCATAACTTGGCATGCCGGCATTATGAATACTCTGCATCGCCAAGGACATGAGATCGGCTATCACTTTGAAGAGCTTAGTGATTACGCCAAGAAACACCATATTAAGCGCAAGGAAGAGATATTAAAGCAGCTCCCCAGCATCCGCGAAAGCTTTGCGGCAAACCTCTCCGCTTTACGTACAACTGTTGACTTTCCGATTGTCTCTGCCGCTGCACACGGTGATTTTACCTATAAGACTTTAAACGAGGGTAATAAAATCTTTTTGAAGGACGCCAAGCTGCGCGCCTCCACGGGTATTGTGTATGAGGCTTATGACGAGCCATTAGTGAGTAAATACCGCAATCACATTAGCGATAAACCTGCCCCACAAGGTTTCTATCCTGTTTCCCCGCAGGAGCTTATCCAGCAAAAGGAAAGCTTCCTTTTTCTTAGCCATCCCCGTTGGTGGATACCCAATCCACTAGTTAGTACGATATCCGATGGAAGGGGAATTGTGCAAAAACTGTTGTGGTAATCAGCAGTGATTGCGTAGCTTAAGTTCGGCGGGATGTAGATTTAGATAGTGCTGTTCTGCTAGATATGTTTTATCATATTTCTTCACATAATGGTTAAGCAAGGTAACAGGTACAATCAAGGGCAGCAAACCAGCTTTATATTGATCTATCAAGCCAATCAATTCCGCCTTTTCGTCTGCAGTAAGTTCCTTCTTGAAATACCCCAGAATATGCAGCAATACATTCTGATGCTTACTTGGTGTAGCAGATTTTTTAGCAGCAGTCATCAATTGCGCAAAGTACTCTTCCAACACTTGCTCAAAAGGCAGCAAAGCAGCAGCGGCTACCAGTTTCCCCATACTCTTGTAATGCACAGGGCTATGCGCCATCATCAGTAGCTTTAAGTGAGTATGAAACTCCACCAAATCTCCGGGCTTGGGCTTGTTGTTAATTAAGTTTCGCCAACGCTGCATGATGAAGATACGCTCTATGAAGTTCTCCCGCAAACCAGGATCGTGCAGACGACCTTCTTCCTCGCAGGGCAGCAGAGGATTGGCATCCAGAAAGGCACGGGCAAAGATACCTACTCCGGTTTTGCTTGCAGCACCGCCTTTTGCGGGATACACTTTCACACGCTCCATGCCGCTGGAAGGCGATTGACTTTTAAACACAAAGCCGCATAATTCTTCCGCTTGCAGTTTAGTAAGCAGTTTTTCAGACCATTCTTGCATCCTTTCGGTATGATCAATCAGTGTTTTCTGAGTTAACAATCTTGGCTGGGCGGATTCTCCCACCAAGCGCATGGCTTCGCGGGGGACGGATAATCCGCAGCCTACTTCGGGGCAGACGGGAATGTATTCCACCCATTCTCCCAAGGTTTCCACCAGCCAGCTATCGTATTTGTGCCCGCCATCGTAGCGAACATTATTTCCCAAAAGGCAGGATGAGATGCCAAGCTTGATTTTTTGCGTCTGTTTGTCCATTTATCCTCTCTTTATTTCTTGCTCCTAATGCCCTATCATTGCCCACTCATTGTCCATGTGGAGGGCAATGAGTGGGCAATGATAGGGCGATTCAAGCAAGCAAGCAATTGGAGTTCAATCCGGCTACGGAATCCTAATTTTATCACTGATTCAGTGTCGGATTGGGCTTCAATGCAAAATTAATGACTGTGTTTTGGAGTTCAAAGAGCTATTCCTATCTTTATGCTTATCTATAACTTACAGGCATTTTTGACTTCAATAAACCAGAGCAAGTGACGCTGAAGTCCATATCGCCTGCAAAGAGGGTAACTTATCATAATTATTATCGGCGAGATGAACTCCAGACTCGCTTTCATTGTCGGTAGCGAAGGCAAGGCTCCGGTCAAGTTCAATGCGAAACTTATGTAGGTGCCTGAGAATATGCACATGATGAAGTCTAAGCGACTTATAGAATGTTGGTATATATGAAGTTAAATTCATTCCTGTGAACTCCATCTGCATTGTTTGGTTCAGAACATTGCGCTAAGCAATTCTTCCAATTCTACATCACCAAAAAAGCTGCGGTAATCCATGCGTTGCAACACTTCTGATACAGCCAGGCGTTGGTGCACAATACCGGTTAAGCTATTTTGCAGTTCGCTGGTTTCACGGGAGCTAAAATAATCTCCAAAGATGTTTACTTCTTGGATAATGCCTTTTTCCACATGAAGATATATCTCAATCAGCCCTGCTGCACAGCGCAATTCATGCGACAAATTGTATTTGGGCGATCTGCCAAAGTTCCATTCCCAAGTGTCATACTTGTCTTTCACTAAACTGTGGATGGCAGCGTTGTCCTCTTCACTAAAGGCATGTTCCTCAATATCGGGGTATAAACTATGCACTTTGCTACGCACCAAGCTCACAAATTCCTCCAAAGCAAGCGGCTCTGGCAAATGCTCTGACACGTTTGTAACTCGTGCTCGGATGGATTTTACAGCTTTGTCGCTGAATTTGAAGGGTTTCACTTTCAGGGCTGCGCTTAGGTCGCCCATTTTGCTGCTAAACAGTATCGTGCCATGCTGCAAGGTCTTACCAAACACATAGGTCTTTGCGTTGCCGCTAAATTTGCGACCATCAATGGTTAGATCGTTTCTGCCTTCAAGTATGGCATCCACACCCAAATCGTGTAACACATCCAGCACCGGACGAGTGTAACGCTCGAAACTGCGGGTAAACTCTCCTGTTTCGTGCATTAGAAAAGAAAAGTTTAGGTTGCCGGGATCGTGAAACACAGAGCCGCCACCTGTTAACCTGCGGACTACGGGAATCTGGTTTAGAATCACCCAATCCTGATTTATCTCGGCAAGGGTATTCTGATGCCTGCCCACGATGATGCTGGGATTGTTGATGTAAAGCATGAATACATCTTGTTTCAAGCTGCGTAGGATGTATTCTTCGGCAGCGATATTAAAGGGCGCAAAGCGGGAAGTGCTGAAGATAGATAGCATTAAAGTTTTTCTATTTCGGCTAATTCACTTTGCACAAAATCTACCAGCTCTTTGATTCGTGCTTCCGAGAAATCGAAAACTATGCCGGCAGTTTGATAAATCTGTTTAACTGGCTTGCTGTAGCCCAAATCCATAAAAGCCTGATACTGCTGCAAGGCTTTGGCTTTATCCTTGCGATAGTTCATATAAATGGATAGCGCACCAAGCTGTGCCATGCCGTATTCGATGTAATAAAACGGGACTTCAAAGATGTGAAGCTGCATCATCCATCCAAGCTTGCGCAGGTGCTCCAGATCGCTCCAATCTATCTCGCCGGCAAAACGTTTGTGCAAACCGAGATAGGCGTTGAAACGCTCTTCCACACTGTGCCGAGGATGCGTGTAAACCCATTGCTGGAAAGCATCCACTATCATGCACCAAGGCAGGAAAGAAAGCGTACCCTGAAGCTGCTCACGTTTGGCTTTCTTGAGGTCTTCTTTGGAAGGATAATACTCGTCCCAATAATCCATAGTAAGCAGTTCCATGGTCATGGATGCCAATTCTGCCACTTCAGAGGGCGGTTCCAGATATTGGGCTATTTTAATATGTGCCGTGGCTTTGCTGTGCATGGCGTGACCAGACTCATGCAACAAGGTAATAACATCGTTGTGTTGCTTCACATGGTTCATAAAAATAAAGGAACTTGCCAGGTTGTTAATTCCAGTATTATAGCCGCCGGGAGCTTTCCCCTTGCGGTTTTCCAGATCCAATAGGGAAGTATTGTGCATCATTTCAAGCTGGCGGGCATAATCTGGATTTACCTCGTTTAGCACTTTAAGGCTTTTATGGATGAACTCTTCGGTGCTATCAAAAGGCTTAAGTTTGCGTCCATCCAAATCTACTTGCGTATCCCAAGGACGCAGGGATGGCAACTTTAAGCTTTGCTTGCGCTTGCTATCCAGCTTTTTTACAAAGGGGATAACCACTTTTTCCACGGCATCATGGAAGTGGCGAATATCTTCTGGAGTGTAAGAAAAGCGACCCATCTCTGTGTGCTTATAATCTCGATAATTAGCAAAGCCAGCATTGCTTGCAAGCTTGCCACGCACTTCTCGTAATTGGTCGTAAAGTTCGTTTAGCTCGTCCTGATGCTCGGCATATAAGCCCATGCGCAAACGCCAGGCTTCCTCACGTTTAGCTCGGTCTGTGTCTTTTAGATATACCGCCAATTGGGTTGGTGTCCGCTCTTCGCCATCAAATATCACGCTCATTTTGCTTACGATGCTGCCGTATTTGTTGGCAAGCTCGGATTCCTGAATCAGCAAAGGAATGTTATCCATGCGGAAAAGCTCGATATCTTTGGCAATAATTTGGTTTAGTAGCGCATACTTATCTGCATCAAGCTTATGGTGAGCAGGGCTGTTGTAATACAGCTCCTTAATCTTAAACTGATATGCCTCCGTAGGCGCATAAGCGTTTGCAAAATAGTCGTTATAGGCATCAGCCTTGGCTTGATTGTCCGCCTCAAGAGTCATGTGGATATAACGCCAAGAAAGCTCATCGTTCATGGCGTTTAGTAGGTCGGAATACTTTTCAATAAGCATTTCCAGAGCTTCCGCTGTGGATGTATCCGCGGTGCATAGCTCTTCCAGATAAGCCTTTACGGCTTCCCATGAGCCAATATCAAAGCCCTTAGGCAAGTATTTGTGTGCAATGGTGTTTAGTTTTGCATCTGTTAAAAACATTCTTTATTTCCCTTTACGTTTTTGCTTCATTAGCCGGAGGGTGAAGACACTTACTATGGCAATAAGGGCAAGCATTTCCTTTACCCCAATTACCGGGTGGAACTTCACGACATCGCCTTTGATAGTGTAAATGCCGATTGGATCGGTGCGCATGCCACCACCGCCACCACCGCCCATATTGGCGTCCGTGTCAGTAGCTGGAGGATTGGGTTTTTCTTGTTGCGATTCGTCCACAGGGGGCTGCTTTTTATCCGTGTTTTTTTTGCCTTTAAGTGGCGAACTACCCCCGCCAGCACCAAAACCAAAAGAGGTTCTGGCAACTGCGATGATATGCAGGTCATTGACTTTTGTAGGTTGCCCAAAGGACATTTCTACGCCTCCAGCCTTGCTTACAAGGCTACGGATTTGCGAGATAATCTGCGTAAAATCCATTATTACCTCCTATTCAGATATTTATCGTCATACTGAAAGAATACTTATTTCTGTCAAGCTTCGTATGCATTTCTAGCTTGACAAGAATAGCTTAGCGATGCGAAGGTGTGCACAGATACCCGCATAGGAGACTTATGTGAATTACAAAGAGCATTACCATAATGATGCCTTAGAATTTGACTATTGGCGCAAAGAGAAATTTAACAGCAATGAAATACGAAGAAACCAAAGCGTATATGCCATTTCCAATGTAAAGAAGGGAAGTAAAGTGCTGGATGTGGGCAGCGGCAGAGGTTGGTTTAGCTTATACGCCGCCAAACAAGGGGCACTAGTAAGCGCATTAGACCTAAGCGAAGATAACCTACAGAAGATAAAAACTACAGACCCACGCATCACTACAATCTATGGAGATGCTTGCGATGTCCCCATTCAGGACACCAAGTATGACCTGATTGTGGCTCTGGAAGTTATGGAACACCTTGTGAACCCCCAAGAAGCTTTATTAAACTGGAAAAGATTGCTAAAGCCAAACGCAACACTGCTGATAACCGTGCCCTATAAAGAAACCATCCTCTACTCGCTGTGCATCCATTGCAATAAAAAGACACCCTATAACGCACATCTGCATAGCTTCGATAAAGCTGCCCTCAAAAAGCTGTTGCAAGCAAGCGGCTATCAAATAACCGAGAGTCACCTCTTCCTGCATAAACTGCTTACGCTCCTGCGGATAAATGAGATATCAAAAAGGCTGCCTTTCTGTATCTGGAAGTATCTGGATAGATTATGTGCGTTATTCGGCGATAAATACAGCTTTATTGGCATAAAGGCAAGGCTGAAGACATAGGTTTCGCAGTACAAAAAAGGTGAGGATTAACCTCACCCTTAGCTTGTAATATACGCTATTATCTAGTCTATCATGCGTGGAAGTGCTTACACTTCCATGATTTCCTTTTCTTTGCCTTTTTCGGCTTCGTCTATTTTCTTAGTCCATTCATCTGTAATGTCTTGCAATTCTTTGAGGACTTTCTTTTCTTCGTCCTCGCTGATTTCGCTGTCTTTCTTCATCTTCTTTGCAGTCTCGTTGGCATCACGGCGAAGATTACGAATATTGATATGGGCATCTTCGGTTATCTTTTTGATATTCTTCACGATATCCTTACGTTTGTCCTCGGTTAAAGGCTGGAAAGGCAGACGGATAACATTGCCGTCGTTATCGGGAGTTATGCCGATATTGGCAGCAAGAATGGCTTTTTCAATATCGCCCAAGGTTGTTTTATCCCAGGGCTGCACAATAATTGTACGTGCTTCGGGGATGGAGATATTGCATAGCTGTTTCACAGGTGTAGGCTGTCCATAGTAATTTATCCGTACGTCATCCAGGATAGAAGCGCTGGCGCGTCCGGTGCGTATCTTGGAAAACTGATGTAACAGAGCTTCAAAGCTCTTTTGCATCTTTTCCTTGGTATTTGTTTTCAAGTTTTCCATGTTTTCCTCGACGGTTGCTTATTGGCTCCGTTTTGAACGGTTTTGTTAGGGATGAATATAGGTTCCGGCTGCTGGATTCAGCAGTGCTTCTTTTAGCATTCCAGGCTTGCCGATGTTAAATATCTTGATGGGCATATTATTGTCTGCAGCAAGGGAAAAAGCTGTTAAATCCATCACACCCAGCCGCTTTTCAAGGCATTCCTGAAAACTGGCAGAGCTGATAAACTTAGCATTTTTATCCTTCATGGGATCAGCACTGTAAAGCCCATCCACTTTGGTAGCTTTTAGCACGACATCTGCTTTCAGCTCTATAGCACGTAGCACGGCAGCCGTATCAGTGGTAAAATAGGGATTCCCCGTGCCACCGCTGATGAAGCAAATATTACCCGCTTCCATTGCTGCCAAAGCAGCTTGAGGTGAGTAGCGGGCAACCACTTTATCTACCGCCAAGGAAGAGAATACTGCTGCAGGATAGCCTTTTGCGATAAGCACTTCAGCCATGTATAGAGCATTTTGAACCGTAGCAAGCATACCGATGCTATCCAGCACCACGCGGTTCAGCTCCTGCTTACGCCAATTACCACCGCGGAAGATGTTGCCTCCTCCCAGAACTATTGCCAAACCATATCCCAGGTTTTTAATGGCAGCAAGTTCTTCGGATAGGGCGTCTATAACCGCATCGTCATAGCCATAGCCTTGCTCTCCAGCTAATACTTCGCCGGAAAGCTTCAGCATCACACGCCGTACATTCTGGGGCTGAAATACCTTATTCATAATCTAAGCCACATACTTGTTTTAGGGAGAATCTAAACTCTCCACGATTATTTATTCGCCGCCTAACGCAAAACGTGCAAAGCGGGCAACCTGCACATTCTCACCGGTAGTTGCAATGGCATTGGTAAGCAAATCTTTCACGGTGCGGGTGCTATCGCCAATAAGTTCTTGCTCGAGCAGTGAATGCTCGCTGCAGAACTTCTTGATGTTACCTTCAACTATCTTCTCGATAATTTCAGGTTTCTTGCCGTCTAGCACTGCCTTATTATGGGCAATCTCTTTTTCACGTTCGAGAATTGCGGGATCAATCTGATCTGCACTAATCGCAAGTGGATTTGTAGCGGCAATCTGAAGAGCAATCTCATCGGCTATTGCTCCAAATTCAGGTGTACGGGCTACGAAATCGGATTCGCAGTTAAGCTCTAACAGCACGCCAATCTTGTTATTAAAATGTATATAAGAACGGATAAGCCCTTCTTTAGTCTCGCGGGAGGATTTGGATTCGGCTTTGCTTATGCCTCTTTCGCGCAAGTATTTTATGGCTTCATCCACGTTTCCGTTTTTTTCCACTAAGGCTTTGCGGCATTCCATCATGCCAACGCCTGTTCTCTCTCGCAGTTCTTTTACCATAGTTGCGGTAACATCTGCCATTTGTGTTCTCCTTTGTCTTTCCTGTAAGGTTCAGGATTCGGTGTTTAGGGTTAGTTTATCTTGCGGGGCAGCTTTAAAAAGCCACCCCGCTTGATACAGATAATTATTGTTCAGTTCCGCTTACTTCGGGAACTTTTATTTCTACTTTTTCTTGCTCGGGTGCGGAAGCAGCAAGCTCAGCAACAGGTACTTCGGTAACAGGTACTTCGGCTACAGGTGCTTCAGCTACTTCTTCAGTTTCGGGGGCTGATTCGTGACTTTCACCTTCGGAGGCAATGCCACGTCCCTCAATCACGGCATTAGCCATGATATCGGTAATGAGGCAAATTGCTCTGGTGGCATCGTCGTTTGAGGGGATTACATAATCAATGAGGTCGGGATCACAGTTTGTATCCACCATAGCAACGATGGGAATATTAAGAATACGTGCTTCATGAATAGCGATATCTTCATGTTCGGTATCTACTACGAACACACAACCGGGAACGGCATCCATATCACGAATTCCACCGAGTGAGAACTCGATTTTATCGTGCAGGCGTTTCATCTTCTGCTGTTCTAGCTTGGTGTAGTTGGTGATAGTACCATCTGCTTCGATTTCTTCGAAGTATTTCATCTTTTCAATACTCTGACGGATGGTGGACATATTGGTAAGCATACCACCGTACCAGCGTTGATTAACATAGAATACACCAGCTTTCTCAGCGGCTTCTTTAACAGCACTCTGTGCTTGTTTCTTGGTTCCCACAAAGAGGATGTATTCGCCTTTAGAGGCTACTTCTTTCACGTATTGATAGGCTTCGTTTATAGCATCGACAGTTTGCTTGAGGTCGATGATGTGAATCCCATTGCGTTTGATGAAGATGTATTTCTTCATCTTGGGATTCCACTTGAAGGTCTGATGTCCAAAATGAACGCCAGCTTCGAGTAGTTGTTTCATAGAAACTACGGACATTGATTTCTCCTAAATATACGGTTTAATTTCTTCCGGACGGTCTAAGCAATTCAGAGCAGGTATCTGCTCACCGCCTTGCAAGCGTTCCAGAAGCTTATTTTGGCGCAAGCGCCGTGTTACAAAAGAGTGTTCCACACTGTTCCCATCGGGGGGAGCATTCCCCCCAAAACCCAATATCTTAACGCTTAGAGAACTGGAATTTCTTTCTAGCTTTCGGCTGTCCGGATTTCTTACGTTCCACCATACGAGGATCACGAGTAAGGAATCCACGGGCTTTGAGTGAGGGTCTCAGCTTTTCGTCGTATTCAACCAAAGCACGAGTAATACCATGACGGATGGCACCAGCCTGTCCGCTTAATCCACCGCCACGAACGTTTACATAAACGTCGAAGCTATCGGATAAGCCGGCAGTCTGTAGGGGCTGTTCCACCACCATTTCCAGGGTTTCACGTTGCAGGTATTTCTTCATGTGTACTTTGTTGATGATGCGCTTGCCTGTTCCAGGGGTAAGCCTGACTCTGGCTACCGCATTCTTTCTTCTTCCAACGGCATCAAAATTTTGCATGCCTTTTCCTCCTACAGAGTAAGTTCAACCGGCATCTGGGCACTGTGTGGGTGCTCTGTTCCGGCATAAACTTTCAGTTTTTTAAACATTGCGCGCCCCAGAGTGTTCTTCGGCATCATACCTTTCACGGCATGTTCGATAATACGCTCTGGATGCTCATCCATTACTTTTGCATACGGGGTTTCTTTTTGTCCACTGGGGTATCCACTATAAGTCTTGTAAACCTTTTGCAATGCCTTAAGACCGGTTACGCGGACTTTCTCCGCGTTGATGATGATTACATAATCACCGGTATCAAGGTTCGTCGCAAAATACGGTTTATGCTTTCCACGTAATATGGAAGCAACTTTCGTGGATAACCGACCTAGAGGCAAACCCGTTGCGTCTAAGATAAACCAAGCTTGTTGGATATCTGAAGGACTTGGGGTAAGGGTCTTCATCGATTCTCCTTTACGGTTTTTTATACAGTAAGTCAGGTTTTTGTATAAGGCTATAATGTCAAGCTCAAATTGCAGATACACGCATCCAGCGATACGACACTATTCATATTTATGTACTTTCTATTCTCTCTTTTTCACTTTTCCTCTTTCGCTCTTTTACTCTTTGTTCTTTGTTAACTTCACTGTTTAACTGTATGTTAACTACTCTCTTTGCTCTTTTACTCTTTGTTATCTTCTCTGTTTTACCTTGCTGTGTTTCGCAATATGTCGCCCTTTGGGGCTTATATTGGTTTGGATTCATACGAGGGTCTTCGTGCCTGCGGCACTCCGAACCCGTCGCTATCGAATTTCGCCCTACGGGCTATTAGGTGATGGCATTTTCCACTATTATCAGGACAGCTCATACTCTCTTTTACTCTTTTACTCTTTTACTCTTTTACTCTTTTGTTCTTTTGTTCTTTTACTCTTTTACTCTTTTGTTCTTTTGTTCTTTTACTCTTTTACTCTTTTACTCTTTTACTCTTTTACTCTTTTACTCTTTTACTCTTTGTTCTTTGTTAACTTCACTGTTTAACTGTATGTTAACTACTCTCTTTGCTCTTTTACTCTTTGTTATCTTCTCTGTTTTACCTTGCTGTGTTTCGCAATATGTCGCCCTTTGGGGCTTATATTGGTTTGGATTCATACGAGGGTCTTCGTGCCTGCGGCACTCCGAACCCGTCGCTATCGAATTTCGCCCTACGGGCTATTAGGTGATGGCATTTTCCACTATTATCAGGACAGCTCATATTCTCTTTTACTCTTTTACTCTTTTACTCTTTGTTCTTTGTTCTTTGTTAATTTCACTGTTTTACTGTATGTTAACTATTCTCTTTTGCTCTTTTACTCTTTGTTATCTTCTCTGTTTTACCTTGCTGTGTTTCACAATATGTCGCCCTACGGGCTATTAGGTGACGGCATTTTCCACTATTTTCAGGACAGCTCAAATTCATTTTTGCCGGGCAAACTAATGCCTTGCACCAATGTCTTCTATCACTCAGGAACTTCCCTGGCGATTCCCTCGTTTTCACGTGGGAATCACGTGGGGATCACGTGGGAATCACCTGAGGTTTAAGCAAGAGGCATGGAAATGATCCTATTTCATCAAGGTGATTTTCTTGCTGAGAGTTCCCTGCGGATAGGTGAAACGCAAGAAGTAAATTCCTGAAGCAAGGCTGCGTTTGTCTTTATCCAAGCCATCGAAAACCAGTGTATGGTTTCCTGTGCTCTGATGTGTTGAAAGAATATCCCGCACCTTCTGCCCCTTAAGGTTATACAAGGAGATACTAACCTTGCCTGCCTGTGGGTTGTAGTAGCTTATGGTGGTGGAAGGATTAAATGGATTGGGGCAGCAATTTAGGCTTGCAGATAGGGGGCTTACATGTTCATCTGCGCTTGCGGTGCCGCTGATAAGCTCTGGGATGATATCCTGCAAAAAGCTCCGCACTCCTTCCGCCTGCATAAAGAATAGCGGGAACCCAAGCAATACCAAGGTTCCAGTGGAAGTGTAGCGCAGTGCCGCACATTGGTCTGCACCGGCACTACCGGCATTCATTGTTGCCGTGAACAGGCAGTTTTCTGCACCGTTAAAGGTGTAAATCTGGGGCAGCATATTGTTCCAGGAGGCAGTTGTCTTGTTGGGATCTACAAACAAGCTGGGGTAGAGAGACGAATACACGCCAATCAAGCTGGCACTATTATCGAAGTTCAAGCTTATCCCGCCGCCAAATCGGTTAAGGAAAGCGGTATTGAATACAGATGGCGTTTTCCAGCCGGATAGCAGCAGTTTTCCCCCACCCAAGATGTATCCGCTAATCAAAT
>JAQUJJ010000305.1 GCA_028681035.1 Candidatus Cloacimonadota bacterium | reverse complement strand
ACATGTATATCTCACCTCACGGAGACCCGTTTAATACATTCATCATTTATGGCTCTCCTCTTCCCTATGGAACTTCAAATTATATTGGTGATGGATGGAGCTTTGATTATTCATGCAATACATCCTGCCGAACATATTATTCAATCCCCATCTTTAAAAATTATGAGGATTATTCCCTTACATCAGTTATGTTTAAAGTTCATCAGTATAATTGCTACGGGAACGATGAGCCGCACACTTTCCCGATCTGGCACGACGGCGATCCCCACTACCTTATGCTGGCTCATGTACAGTATGAAGTTCCGTATCATGGCAGTTCGTACGATCCCGGTTTTGTGCAAAACATCGGTGTTATAAGTAGCGATAACGTTATCGGCTGGCGGGAATTAGATGTTACAGATGCTTACAATGCTACCTTGGGCAGTAGCAGAAGCTATTTTCAATTGATGTTGTATTTCGAAATTCTTTCTGATTGGGACAACATGTCAGATAATATTCTACTTGTAAATCCAAATTCACCGAGCCTTCCCCCGAGTCTGGTTGTTACATATATGAAGGACGTTTCTGCCGATGATAATGTGAATGTTCCAAAGGTAAACAGATTGACTGTCTATCCCAATCCCGTCACTATAAACGCTATCATCAAATCTGATGAAGGCTTTCCAATTGATGGTATTGAAATGTATAACCTTAGAGGGCAGCGAATTACTACCGTAAACTACTTGAAACAATCCCCAATTGAATGGGAGCTGGAGTTGGGCTCTAAATTACCTGCCGGGGTCTATCTTATCAGGTGCAGGGTAATGGATGGCAATAAGCAGAAAATAATAACCCAAAAAATACTGATACACTAAGTTCATGGAGGAAAACATGAAAACTATTATTATAACCCTGCTGATGCTTTGTGTAGTTTTAGGACTATATGCAGAGTATGCACCTCAATCTATCTTGTTCAGCTCTTATGAAGCTATTGAATCCATCACACAGTATTCCGATTCTCTCTATACTGATTGTGGATGGTTCAATGCTCTATCCGGTAAGCATTATATCCACTATCTTGAATCACTCTACGATTATCAAGATGATGGAGTAGATGTTTACTGCTATTATATCAAATACAAAGATGAAGCAAGCGTGGAATCTATGATTGCGCTCTTTGAATCGGAAAACAAAGTTACCGTGGCAGAACCAAATTGTTATTTTGAGCCATTTAACGACCCACTTATCAATAACCAATGGGCTTTGCCAACTATCAAGATGGATCAGGTATGGAATCAATACTCGTATTACGGTGATAACATCGTAGTGGGAGTGGTGGACTCAGGAATTGACTTGGGCTTAAATGATCCAACTGCACTGTTTTTTGGGCAAATCCACCCAGATTTGGAAGCCAATCTCTATACCGATGCTAATGGTTACCATGGCTTTAATGCCTATGCTTTAGAGGTTCCAGACCAATATCTATATAATGTCCAAGATGAATTGGGGCATGGCACCCATGTATCAGGAATAATAGGAGCCAGCAAGAACAACGGATATGGCATCAGTGGTATAGCGGGGGGGAATGCCGGAACCAATGCAGCAGGCTGCCAGATCTATTCGGTTAAGGTTGGTGGTACATTTGAAGGTGGCAATTATCTGGCTTCTGCCATCATAAGAGGAATCAGAAATGCACATAGAAATGGCGTCAGGATATTCAATTGCAGTTTTGGTACATCCAGTAACCAAGTTACACAATTGAGCACTTAAATTAACCTTTTGAGCGATCCTGCCTCACTTGACCCAGCAATGTTTGTTTGTTCAACAGGTAACGGCTATGTGGAAGCAAGTAACTACCCTGCTGCATTGCCATATACTATCAGTGTTGCAGCCACAGCCCCAGATGATTCTAAAGCTTTGTATTCTACATATCACTCTACAGTGGATATAATTGCTCCTGGTGGCAGCGGAGGACACGGTGATTCTAATGGTGTTTTATCTACTATGCCAAGAGATGATTTGTTTTATTATCATACTCATGAAGGTTATAACCATGAATTTGAATACGCCAGTGGAACTTCGATGGCAGCACCGATGGTTACTGCTGCCGTTGTCTTGGTGAAACAGGCACATCCAAATTTGACTCTGCCGGAGATACAACAGAGAATTATCGGTACTGCCGACGATGTATCTCAAGCTAATCCCGATCTAAAACATATCGGCAAACTTGGCGCGGGCAGGTTGAACGTGTTGAGAGCGATTGCAACAATAAGTCCACATGCCACGCTTCGCTTAAACAGTATTAATGCTAACAATAATAATTATATCATGTGTGGTGGACAATCAATGGGATTGAATATTGGACTGAAAAATTGGTGGGCTGCCGCCCAAGGCAGTGTCTCTGGGATTCTTCATACTTCAGACCCAAATATGAGCATTTCAAACAACTCTGCGCTCTTTACGCATCTTGGACAAAACGCCGAAGATCTTTATAGCGCATCCTTCCAAATCAGTGACTCTTCAATAATGCCAGGGTATGCCGAATTCAGTCTTGAGCTGACCTATGATAACATAACTGAAACACTATATTTTAAAATACCCCGACGCATTGATCTATTAAATACTAAAATCGAAATTGCCAATCGGGCTGCAATCACTGAAATGGTGATAAGCGACATGAATGGCAATGGCCAAGATGAAATAGCCTTTATAGCAGAGGAAAACGACCGCAAATACCTGTGTCTATTGAAAAATGGAGTGGTCAATGAAGTTATTCTTAACGGAAGCTTTGCTGTAAAGCCAGCCTTGGCTGATATGGACTACGACGGGATTCAGGAGATTGTGCTCTTTGATGATTTAGGGCAATTGATAATATATGATTATGATCTGAACCAGCTTCATGAATCAAGGATATCTGTTCCGGGAGAGATAAAATCATATGTAATCGAAGATCTGAATGACGACGGCAGTCTAGATATTGCAGTTGCACATGAAGATGCCGGTGTTTGGAGAGTTAGTATGTTGATATTCAACGATAATGGAATCTATGATTTTGACCTATATACTCAGGTAGTGTCTCAAAGGTTGGTGTAAATTGAGGAGTCCAAATTGCTTATTCGAAAGAAAAAGGTTGAGCCCAATCCCACTCATTGTTTTGATGGTTTAAACCAAAAACTATAAGACAAGGAGAAGA
>JAQUJJ010000101.1 GCA_028681035.1 Candidatus Cloacimonadota bacterium | reverse complement strand
CTTTAGATGAGATTAATAGATAAGGGATGAACAGGATGAACAGGATTTTGGGGATTTCCTTTAGATGAGATTAATAGATAAGGGATGAACAGGATGAACAGGATTTTGGGGATTTCCATTAGATGAGATTAATAGATAAGGGATGAACAGGGTTTCCATTAGATGAGATTAATAGATAAGGGATGAACAGGATGAACAGGATTTTGGGGATTTCCTTTAGATGAGATTAATAGATTGGGGATGAACAGGATGAACAGGATTTTGGGGATTTTCAGATCTAAGAAGATGAAGTCTCTTTTATCTATTTTTACTCTTTTATCCCCTTTATCCTGTTTATCCTGTTCATCCCTAGTCTATTTAATGAAAGGGATTCTAGGTGTTTTCAATCATAAGCATATAAAATCCCTTTTATCCTGTTTATCCTGTTCATCCCTAGTCTATTTAATGAAAGGGATTCTAGGTGTTTTCAATCATAAGCATATAAAATCCCTTTTATCCTGTTTATCCTGTTCATCCCTAGTCTATTTTCCTCTAATCATACTGCTCCTTGCTCTTAGTAGTATGCAGCTACCCGCCGCCATTGTTATCAACGAAGTGTATTACGATCACCCCAGTAGTGATGCAGGTTACGAATGGATAGAGCTATACAACAATGGCAGTGAGAACGTTCAGCTTCAGGGTGCAAAGATATTGGCAGCAGGAACAGTGTGGGGGCTAAAATACGAGTTACCGGCATTTGTTCTGCGTCCAGGGCGTTTCCTGCTAATAGGCGAAAGCAATGTACCCAATGCTCAGCTTACGGCTACTCTAGGTTTCGAAAACGGCGATACAGCTACAGATGGGGTTCGTTACCTAAGCCCAGATGGGTTTTATACAGACACTGTGCTATACTGCTCTCCCAATTCACATGCTCTGAAAGACGATACGGGTTCAATTGGGATAAGCTTTGCGCCCGATGTGCCAGCAGGTGCGTCACTTGCCAGGGCTTACGATGGAGTGGACAGCAATGAAAGTGCTCTTGATTTTAAGGAAGAAAGCAGCCCCACACCCGGACAAGTAAACCGTGTCCGCTGCGATTATGCACTACTACACTCCAGCGTTACTTATGAAGATGGATATGCCCAAATAAGTGTGTGGATAAAGAACCTTAGCGATATTAGCCCCGCTTACTTCGCAGATTTTAGCATTAAACAAGAAGATGTTACGCTTTATGATGCAGATATATCGCCTATTCCCCCTCTGGATTCTCTACAGGTGCAAGCGGGGTTTTTCTGCTCTGACTTACCAATAATGGTAAATCTGGATTTGCTGGACGACCCTGTGCTAACAAATAACAGCCTTACTTTAACCCCAAATGGAGCAACCATTCCCAGCCTTTATATCAGCGAGTTTCTTGCCAATCCAGATAGCGGAAATCAGGAATGGATAGAGATATACAGTAAAGATGCCGTACAAGTGAATGACACATTCCCCGTTTTGTTTCACATTAGGGATTCCTCTGGAGGCTCTTTTAACTTCACGCTGCCTTCCGCAGCAGGCTATTACGTTATTTGCCGGGATGCTGCTAACTTACGCATACGTTATCCAGATTGTCCCTCCGCTGCGATAGTTACTGTAGCAAGCTGGGTATATTTAAATAACGATGGGGACTTCATGGTGCTTAGCACTGGCGGCACAGTTTTAGATTCTCTTGCTTACATTGAAGATGAGATAATGCGCGGCGTTTCCAGAGAACGCTATCTAGATAACGAGGGCAACTCACAGTGGTACAGTAGTTTCAGCAGTAGCGGAGGAACACCCGGACAGCCTAACAGCATCCCTCCTCAGATTCAGCTTCCCGAACCTGGTAGCATCAAGCTAAGCGGTAGCCCCTGCAAAACAAAGCAGGGAGAAAGCATCAGCATTGCCTACAACCTGCAAGCTGTCTCTAATCGCGTGTCTTGCAATGTCTTTGACCTGCGTGGTGTAAAAGTGCGCAGCATAGCAGACAACACACTGATAACCGAAAGCGGGGTGTTTTACTGGAATGGACGCAAGCAGGATGGTTCTTTCGCTCCCCGTGGTTTATACTTCATCCTTTGGGAATCTCAGGCAAGCAGCGGAGGAAAAGTCTTACGCAAACAGCTTTCGGCAGTGATTAGCAATTAAAGATTGTTGTTAGAGCATCATTAACCCCATGAATACCCGCTAGAGTCTAATCGCAATAAGAACTTTTACTCTCGGAGTTGGTAAGATTTGAAATGATTACAAGCTGTTAATATATTTCTGCTTGACTCCACAGCCCTGCTGGAGATAGTTGCCTTTGGCGTGATTATTCACCCTAATTATCACTAGCGAGAGAGGTTATGAGAAAGCAAATCAATCAAGTGTACCAGTTCAAAATCACCCTGATAGGAAGTAAACCACCCATTTGGAGAAAGATAATAGTACCCGGAAACTACCGTTTCTGGGATTTACATGTAGCAATTCAAGATGCCATGGGCTGGGGAGATTGCCATTTGCATCAATTTAACATGCATTCCACCCGCACCAAACGCAATGTGCAGATTGCGCATCCAGAAGCTGAAGAACAAATGAAGAGTACCGGTGAATTTATCCGTGATTTCTTTAGTCTTCAGAATCCTGCTGCCACCTATATCTACGATTTTGGTGACGATTGGCGGCATAAGCTTACCCTGGAGAAGGTTACGCCCGAAAAGGAAGATGTAGTATATCCTCTCTGTACCGGCGGCAAGGGTGCTTGTCCACCCGAAGATTGTGGCGGTTTGGGGGGTTATTATTACCATTTGGAAGTTCTGAAAAATCCCCAATCAGAAGATTATGAGGACGTGTCTGAATGGTATGAAGATGATTTTGATCCTAATAAGTTTGAACCTGAAGAGGTAGAATTTGGCGACCCCCATGAGCGGCAAAGGCTAATGGAAACAATGGTTTAACGCTTAGTTTTATCCAAGGTTATTAGAGCCGAATGTAACAAAGGGTGCAAGTAATGCTTGCACCCTTTGTTTTGCTGTGTGATATTTGAGCGTATTTATTGGTTAAAGATATTAGCCAGTGTTTTTACACTGCCAAGCAGGGCGGAGGATTCGTAAGGAATAACCACCGTCTTGTCGCCTTGTTTCACTATTTCAGAGAAAGCAGCAACGTATTTTAAGGCTATTTGGTACTGAGCAGGGTCTGTTGCAGAACCTTTCACGGCTTCTGCGATAAACTGGATAGACTTCCTTTCTGCGTCAGCAACAAGTATCTTTGCTTGGGCTTCACCTTCTGCACGGGCGATTTTGGCTTTCTTTTCACCTTCGGCAACAAGGATTTGATATTCACGTTCACCTTCGGCAGTTAAGATTTTAGCACGTTTATCACGCTCGGCGCGCATTTGCTTTTCCATGGCTGTTTTAATATCTTCGGGAGGAAGAATATCCTGCAATTCCACACGGTTTACTTTCACTCCCCACTTATCTGTGGCATCATCCAGAATGTCGCGCAATTTGGTATTGATTCCATCTCTGGAGGTGAATGTTTCTTGCAGAGTAAGCTCTCCAATCACATTACGAAGCGAGGTTTGAGTAAGTTTCTCGATGGCTTCGGGCAGGTTTCCAATCTCATACACAGCTTTGTAGGGATCGGTAATTTGGAAATACAGCATGGCATTAATGTTAATAGAAACATTGTCACTAGTGATTACATTTTGGCGGGGAAAATCGTAAACTGTCTCACGCAGGTCAATACGGTCTTCAACCTTTTGCATTTGAATCGTATTACCCCGGATGTCTGCTTTAGCATAACGCCAGTGGATGGGACGAATTTTGTCGAATACGGGGATGATAATGTGAATCCCAGAATCTAGCGTCTTACAATACTTACCCAAGCGTTCAATAATTACTACTTGCGCCTGGCGAACAACAATCAGTCCACGGTAAATGATCGAAATCACGAGAACTGCGAACACTATCACAACATATAAAATCGGCATGACTACCTCCTGACATACTTAGTATTTCAATATTTTAGGCTATTGAATTCTTGGCAAGAAAAATCTGAACTAACTGCCTCGCATCAAGTGGAAAACAATGCACACATCCCAAAATATCTCGTGTAAACACTGAAGAAGAGTTTGTAAAATAGCCCCATGGATTGGACGGATTTAATGGATCAACACAAAGTAAGAGCCAAAAGCATAAGCTCAAATAGATGTTTCTTCCTTGCTCCAATTGTCCTATCATTGCCCACTCATTGTCCATGTGGAGGGCAATGGGTGGGCATTGATAGGACAATTCATGCAAGTGCTTGGCTAATTCCTAGCGTCATAGTATGGATTGGAGAAGGGCAGGAAAATATTGGACTTGACAAATATCATTATATTCAAGCTTTATGCTTAGCTGTCGGTTGGCGGTTTAATCGTAATTACAAAAATAGATATACATAAAAGGATGTAACCTGATGCAGATCACAAAACTAGAACAGATGTTTGAAATCCTGGCATCACGCCCCAAGAAGCGGGTAGTTGCCGCTTGGGCTGTAGATTCCCACACTGTCAAAGCTGTTTATGAGGCTGTGGAAATGGGAATTGTAGAGGGAATACTAGTTGGCGACGAATCACTAATCAAGAAAGTATGTGCAGAGCATAGCTTGGATTGTTCCAAGCTTCGCATCGTAAACTGCGCTACAGACCTTGGTTCTGCTGCCAAAGCGGTGGCATTGGTGAACGCCGGAGAAGGTGATTTCTTGATGAAGGGGCTGCTTTCCACCGATAAGTATATGAAGGCAATTCTAAACAAGGAAAAAGGCTTAGTGGATAAAGGAGCAATTCTGTGCCACATAACTGTAGCTGAACCGTTGAACTATCATAAACTGCTTGTTTTCGGCGATGTTGCCATTATCCCTCTGCCGGATTTAAACCAGAAGATGGCAATTACCAATTACATGATTAAAACAGCCAATTTCCTGGGCATAGATATCCCCAAAGTGGCAATTATGGGTGCTTCTGAACAAACCCTTCCCAAGATTCCTTCCTGTGCAGACGGAGCTATTATCTCTAAAATGGCGCAACGTGGGCAGATAAAAGGCGCCATAGTGGAAGGTCCCTTGGGTATGGATCTTATTATCGACAAGCAAAGTGCCATCATCAAGGGAGTTAAAAGCGAAGTATGCGGCGATGCAGATTGTATTCTGTTCCCCAATATCGAGGCGGGCAACACCTTTTATAAGACCATTGTAAAGCTCTTGAAGAGCGAGCTTTGTGCCATTGTGATGGGAGCTAGAGTTCCGTGCGTGCTTACTTCCCGCGGAGATAGCGAACTTAGCAAACTTTATTCCATCGCTTTAGCGGCGATGTCGGCATAAGATGAAAGCACTTTCTGAGATAGTTTTAAAAGCCAAAGCTCTGGGACGGAGAACCCGTATTGCTGTTGCAGTGGCGGAAGATGCCAATACCATCGCTGCGATTTTGAAAGCCACAGAAGAAGGCTTTGTTCACCCGATACTGCTGGGCAATAAGGAACGCATTGAGCTGCTTTTAGGTTCCCATAAACCAGATACTACAGCGTTTGATATTATTGATATTCCAGATGAGCTTAAGGCAACTAAAGAAGCGGTGCGCTTGGTGCACAACGGTGATGCAGATGTATTGATGAAAGGTTTGGTGGGTACCGATAAGTTCTTGAAAGCAGTTCTGGATAAAGCAAATGGCTTGCTTGTTCCAGGAAGTGTGATGAGCTACACCTGTGCCCTAGAGCTACCAAAGTATCATAAACTGCTCTTGGTTTCCGATACGGCGGTTCTGCAAAATCCAGACCTCAACCAAAAGATTGCCATGGTGAGTTACAGTGTTAAAATGGCGAGGAAACTTGGGATTTCTAAACCCAAGGTGGCACTAATATCTTGCACGGAAAAGGTTTCCGCATCCATGCCTAATACTATTGATGCGGCACTAATTAGTAAAATGGCAGAGCGCGGGCAAATAAAGAACTGCATTATAGACGGACCCTTGGATATCTTCTTAGCCCTTGATCCCCAAAGCTTGAAAATAAAGGGAGTAAGCTCTCCTATCGGCGGCGATGCAGACATCCTTATATTCCCAGATTTGGAGGCTGCCAACAGTTTCTATAAGGGTTTGATGCTGTTTGCCGATGCAGAGCTTGCTGGCATGATACAAGGAACCACTAAACCCGTAATCGTAATGAGCCGCAGTGAAAGTGAATTATCGAAGTATTATTGTATAGCACTTAGTTGCCTGATGGCGGAGGATTTATGACTATAGCAATAGCCAGCGATCATGCTGGGTTTGCCCTAAAAAAGGCTATCAAAGAAGCATTCATTGAGCATCAATTCGTAGATTTTGGTGCCAATAGCGAGCAGAGCGTGGATTATCCCGATACCGGCTATCCTGCTGCCAAAGCGGTTGCAGACGGCACTTGCCAGATGGGTATATTAATCTGTGGCAGCGGGATTGGCATGAGCATCACCGCCAATAAGGTTCCCGGCATTCGTGCCGCACTATGCACAATGACAGACGTTGCGCGGCTCTCCCGCATGCACAATGACGCCAATGTTTTGGTATTGGCGGGACGCTTTACCGCTATTGCTTACGTACTTCAAATCGTAGAAACATGGTTAGTAACCCCATTTGAGGGCGGCAGACATCAAACACGAATTAATAAAATACATCAAGGAGAAAGGCTGTGAAACACATTAAAATGTATGACCCCGAACTATACGTAGCGATGACGAGCGAACTGATTCGCCAGCGTGAAAACCTGGAGCTTATCGCCAGTGAAAACTTCACTTCCATGGCAGTTATGGAGGCTCAAGGAAGTATTCTAACTAACAAATACGCAGAGGGTTATCCCTATCGCTGGAGTAAAAAGACCGGGCATATTAACTACAAACTCTATGGTCGTTATTATGGCGGTTGCGAGTTCATTGATGAAGTGGAGAAGCTTGCTATCGAGCGTGCCAAGCAGATCTTTGGTGCAGAGCATGCCAATGTTCAGCCCCACAGCGGTTCTCAAGCCAATATGGCGGCTTATTTCAGCCTTGTGAAGCCCGGTGACACGGTGCTTTCTTTGGAGCTTTCTCACGGCGGGCATCTAACCCACGGTCATCCACTTTCCTTCAGCGGACAGTTCTATAACATCATCCATTATCAAGTGAATAAGCAAAGTGAACAGTTCGATTATGAAGAGATTGAGCGTTTGGCAAAAGAGCACAAGCCGCAAATGATTCTCACCGGTGCCTCCGCTTATCCCCGCAAGATAGATTTTGCCCGTTTCCGCAAAATTGCCGACATGGTAGGTGCCAAGTTCATGGTGGATATGGCGCATATCGCCGGACTAGTTGCGGCAGGTTTGCACGACAGTCCTATCCCTTTCGCGGATGTTGTAACGACCACCACTCATAAGACCTTAAGGGGTCCCCGTGGCGGGCTTATCCTGTGCAAAGATGAATTTGCTAAAGATATAGACGCCAAGGTTTTCCCTGGAATTCAGGGCGGTCCTTTGATGCATGCCATCGCCGGTAAAGCTGCTGCTTTCCACGAAGCTTTGCAGCCAGAATTCATAATCTATCAGCAAAATGTGATCAAGAACGCCAGTGCCTTGGCGTATGCCTTGATGGCAGAAGGCTTTAAGCTGGTTTCCGGTGGCACAGATACGCACCTTATGCTGGTGGATTTAGGCTCTGAAGAACAAGGCGGACCCAGCGGTAAACGTATGGAAGAAGCTCTGGATTTGGCAGGCATAACCGCAAATAAGAACACTGTGCCCTTCGATACCCGCAGTCCTTTTGTAGCCAGCGGTATCAGGCTGGGAACGCCTTCGGTAACCACCCGTAATATGGGACAAACCGAGATGAAAACCATTGCCCAGCTCATTAAAAAAGTGCGCGATATGCACGAAGACGAAGCTGCTTTGGCAGAGATTAAAAACGAAGTCCGCACTCTTACCAATAAATTCCCGCTATATCCGGAAATTGAGGTGTAACACTATAACCAAAATAAACTTAGCCCGTAATGCAGAGTGCCAAAGCGACTGTAGAGTCGTTTCGGTAAAACAAAAGCGTATTCTTATACCAAATTATACTGCCGAAAGGACTACACGTGAGTGAGTCGCTGTAGTCCTTGCCACAGTAAGTTAAGCGGGTAATTATGAAATATGCAGATGTGGCAACGACTCCAGGCTTAGTGAGTAGGAGCGGTCTCCGCATCGCTGCCTTTGATTTTGGCAGTAATGCCACGAAATGCCTGATTGCCGAGCTGCGACCACCTCGTTTTGTGGAATTAGCACAGTATCGCATTCAAAACCGCTTGAGTGCTGCGTTGGATGCAGATGGCATCTTGAGCGAAGCTTCCATCTGCGCTGCCATAACCGCAGCCATCGAACTGATGCAACATTGCCAGCATATGCACGTTACAAAGTTCCTCGCAGTTGGCACAGAAGCACTTCGCAGAGCAAAGAATAGTAGCGAATTAATCCACAGATTAGAGCAGGCATGCGGCTTACAGATAAGGGTTATCAGCGCAGAAGAAGAAGCAGAATTGTCCTTTCTGGGCGTTATCAGCGGCTTAAATAATCCCAAAGAAGACATTCTGTTGATAGATAGCGGTGGTGCCAGTACAGAGCTTATCTTTGGCATAAATGGTATGGTGCGACGCATGCAGAGCCTTCCCCTGGGTGCTGTGACGCTTACGCAAGAGTTTATCCACAGCGATCCGATTTCAGAAGCTGATTTCTCAGCCTTAAACAGAGCCCTTGAACACGATATTAAGAAACCGAATTGGCATGGCAAGCTAGTTTTAGCCAATGGTGGCGGGGTTACAGCCTGTGCCAAAGTAGCTATCGGTAACTCTATAACTGTTTCAGCCGAGCTGGAAAACTATTACCTCAGCACTAATGAGTTGAAACGCCAAATAACCATTTACCGTAAGCTTTCTCTGGATGAGCGTAGGCAGATTCCCGGCATGGAAACAGATAGAGCTGATACAATTCTTGCCACTGCCATGCTAAGCCTTGCGATGCTGTATGTTTTAACAGCTCCGGGCTTGCACGTGTTAGGCAGAGGGCTGCGGCACGGATTACTACAAATAAACACCCCATAACAACTAACTTTGTTTATTCACCTTCCTTGCTCATCCGAAACGGCTCTGAAAGCGTACTGAACCTGAGCCGAACGGGTTTGAACCCGATGAACTCCCGATCGGATCCCGATGAGACCCCTTGCGGATAAGCAAGAAAGATGATTAAATGCGGTAGATGCAATTACTTGATTGCTTGGAATGTTTTCTGCATTAAATTATTAGACAAGATAAGGCAAAACCCATGGAGGTTTAAATACATGCGGATTAAATATAAGCTACTTTTACTATTGGCACTTGTGATATTTGTTACAGGGTCATTAGCCGCTCAATCGGTGAAATACACGCTGGCAGAGAGCAATCTTAAGCCGGGTGATAAAGGTGTTTTGCGTGCCACTCTAACTATTCCAGAGGGGCAGAAGCAGAGTTTCAATCCCAAAGACCCAGAGTACTTTTATCTGGAGGCTGCGCATCCTGACCTCAGTTTTGGCAAGGTAAGCTATCCCAAGGCGACAAAGGTGGTTTCCGCAGAGGAATGGCACTATCAACCGCAAGTAACGCTTAGCCTGCCTTTTACGGTGAAGGCAAATGCCAAGCCCGGAGAAAAGCAGATTAAGGCAACCATCTATTACAATCTGTGCTTTGAAAGCGGAATGTGTAACCCTCCCGAAGAAAATGAGGGGATGGTAAAGCTTATTGTGTCTGCTGTTAACGCTCCTGCTAACCAGCATGAAAGCGGCGTAACTCTTCCCCAGGAGCAAAGTCCTGAGCCACCCCAGAACACGTCCGTCATTCCAGCGGAGGCTGAAATTCAGAACTCCGCCACTCCCGCACCCCAGAACGCCAGCACTCCAGAACCCCAGAATCCCAGCACTCCCGTTCCCTGGAAAGAAGTGCTGAAATACATCCTCTTTGCCTTTATTGGCGGGATTATCTTGAATATTACACCCTGCGTGTTGCCGATATTGCCTATCCGCATTATGAGCATCATGAATCAGGCGCAGAAAGATAGAAGCAAGGTCTTGAAACACACCCTCATTTACACAGTTGGCGTGTTGATTTCTTTTGGCGTGTTGGCAGGAGTATTTATCGCTTTGCAGCAAGCAGGAGAATCTGCCGGATGGGGTTTGCAGAACCAGAATCCGGGTTTTGTGATAGCTTTGATGTCCGTGGTCTTTGTGTTTGCCCTCTCCCTGTTAGGCGTATTTGAAATGCACGCACCGGGGATGAATGCAGCCACTAAAGCCACCAGCAAAGGCGGCTACAGCGGTTCTTTCTTTGGTGGCATCTTTGCCTTTTTGATGGCTATCTCTTGCACTGGACCCTTCTTAGGTGCAGCACTACCTTTTGCCCTAAAACTGCCACCCGCGCTAATGATGGTGTTTTTCCTTACTCTGGGCTTAGGCTTTGCCTTCCCATTCCTGCTAATTGGTATGATTCCCAAGGCTTTGAAGATTATTCCCAAACCCGGCGACTGGATGGTGTTATTCAAAGAACTGATGGGCTTTGTGCTACTTTACATTGTTTACACGCAGCTAAAAACCCTTTTACAGCTTACCGATGGCGACTATTTCCTAAAGGTAATCTGGTTCATGCTCATCCTTGGTTTCGCAGTGTGGCTCTACGGACGCTTTGTACGCTATGAACACAGCAAGGTAACGCAGTGGATATTCACGGTTCTTCCCCTCGTTCTTATTGTGGCGGCTGCTTTTAGCTATCTGCCCTACAAGGAAAGTGCCAAGCCGGCAGTGCAACAGGTGGCGGGTGAAATGCTTGCCGCTCCGCATGCCCCGCAAGGTTGGTATGTCTTTAGTGAAGAGCTGTTTAACAAGCTTTCTGCCGAAGGTAAACCTGTCTTTCTGGATATAGGGGCTGCCTGGTGCAAGAACTGTATGACCAACGAAAAGACGGTACTGTTTACCGATGGCATGATGAAGGAATTTGCCGACAAGGGTGTAGTTTTGTTACGCGGAGATTTTACCAAGAAAGATGAGACCCTGCTGGCATGGATAAAGAAACATGACCGTGCCGGAGTGCCTTTTAATGCTTTGTACATCCCCGGACAGCCGGTGCAGATCTTTGGTGAACTACTTACCAGAGGAGAGATTAGCTCTGCGCTATCCAAGATACAGGAGATTAAATGAAATATCTAAGCCTGCTACTAATAGTTATGCTTGCCCTGCTTAGTTCTTGCGACCGCTATGAGCATGCCTATACAGCACCGGTGATTACAGATTTTGGGGCAATACTGGAGGCGAACCTCTTTACTCCCATGCAGACGGCGTTCAACCAATCCACAGCTAGCGATGTAAGCTCGGCAATGGTTTACTATGCCGATGATTACCTTAATTTCGGCGTTAGTAAAAGCGAATGGGAACAAGACCTGCTGACGATGCTTGCCGGAGTTGCCAATCCTATCTTTGTAGTAAGCCTTTCCGCCGTTAACCAGCTAAACGACACCATCGCTCAGGCAAATTGGCGTTTGATAATAAGCAATCCAGCCAACAAAAGCGTGATTGCCGATAGCAGCTTTGTGGGCGAAAGACTGGAAAAGATAAACGGGAATTGGCTGCTGAAAGGTAACCAAATGACCTGCGAACCCCCTGTAAGCAAGCAATTGGTTATCGCAGAATACTTCACTTACCGCACCTGCACAAACTGCCCTCATGCCGAGAATAAGCTGAAAGAACTGCAACTGCAATATCCCCATAACTTCATTTACCTGGAGCACCACACCAGCGGAGGCTTGGAATTAGCAGGGGAAACAACCGCTGCATACTACGGAGCATACAGCCCGCCGGTAACGGTGTTTAACGGAAAAGAGAAAGTAACACAAAGCAATGCTGCATCCCTGGCGCAATACCAAAGCCTGGTTGATGCGTATGTTCAGCAGGATACTCCCATCAGGTATCAGTTATCCAGCACACCTACGGTAAATGGCAGGGATTTAAGTGGCTCTGTGCTGCTTACTCCTCTACTAACCTTGGATCAAAGCAATGTGGTACTTAACTATGTGATTATCGAAGAAGTATCTCCCTACAGTAATGTTTCCACCCCCGATGTTTTCCTGCATAACGTAGTGCGAGCCAAGGGGAGCATCAGCCTTAACGGGGTGAATCTTGCCAATCCGATAAGCTTTAACCTTACCTCTACTGTGGACTTACCGGAAGATATCCGCTTGGTTATCTTTGCCCAACAAAAGCCTGCAACCTTCCAAAATGACGCTACCATCTTAGGTGGTATAGATATTCCGCTAAACCGAAAGGGAGCTAAATAATGAAACAGTTAATACTAATTCTAGCCGTCTTGTTACTTTCCGCTTCGCTGTTTGCAGAGGCGATGCCGGATTTCAGGTTACCCGATGAAACGGGAAAGAAAGTGAGCTTGGAGAGCCTTTTAGGTAAGGGTCCCATACTCATAGACTTCTGGGCAGACTATTGCGCACCTTGCAAGCAAGCCATGCCCTATTTACATGAACTGGCGGTTAAATACGATACGCTAACCGTGGTGCTAATCTCTTTGGATGCACCCAAGAGCCAGATGAAAGCCAAGAGCTACCTTAAAAGCAAGGACTACAAGTTCATCACCTTGTTTGATAGCGAGAAGAGCCTTGCCAAGAAGCTAAATGTAAGCAATCCTCCTCATACCCTTATCCTAAATAAAGATGGTGAGATAATGTATTCACACGTAGGTTTCGAGCCTGGGACAGAGCACCATTACGAGCTGCAAATCCGCAGTTTATTAGGCTTAGATTGTGAGGCAGAATAGATGCAGAAGAGCGTTATCCTGTTCCTATTACTAATCCTATTTGCCACTCTGTTGCTGGCACAAAACACGCTTTCTATAAATGGCTTGAACGAAGCCCAATTCGTATATCGCACTGCTCCCGATTCCCTTAATGCCTATTTTAGGGATAGCTTTGCCTTCAGCCTTGCCTACCGTAACTTTAATTTCGGCATGAAGTTCATTGCCGATTTGCCCAAGTATTCCACAGAGCAGGCAGAGCTGGTTGATGAGCTTAGTCCAAATCATCTTGAGCTTGGCTGGAAAGAGCTTTATGCCAGCTATAGCAAAGACGCTTTCTCTATTCACGCGGGAACCACGGAAGAGAGCTTTGGCAACGGACTTACCTTCCGCAGCTATAAAGATATAGAGTTTGATGAAGACCACCGCATTGACGGCTTTGTGTTCAAATACGATGACGCCTATGCAGTAAAAGCTCTTTATGGTGCCATAGAAAGCCCCGAGAACATCGGAAAGTATGATTTGTCATACGGTGCAGACTTTCTCTCTCCCC
>JAQUJJ010000304.1 GCA_028681035.1 Candidatus Cloacimonadota bacterium | reverse complement strand
CTTTGTATGCTAAAGGGATGCATAGTATTCCAAGTATTAAAAAAGGTAAACGCAATGCCAATTCCGAATAACCCACAACTTTTGACCAATACCAAATAATGATTCTGGAGAGATCGCGGACATATGCAAAGTCCTGTCTGACCCTTATATTAAGGACGAAACTATCCGATGGAAGAAATTAGCACCACTTCTACGCGGATTATCTATGGATGGTGAATCAGCAAGGCGTGTGGTTCTTTCGTGGATGGAGAAAGTCCTGCTCTCCCATGGATCTGCCCGAGTGGCCAATGTGATGCTGAATTTCAAAAACAATTTCTATGACTCAGGTAAGTCCGGATTCGTTTTGGCGTGTTACCTATCCTGTGTAGAAATGGATGACTGACATGAATCTGAACATGTGTGGAATGATCTTAACTGCAACGGAGGATAACGATATGGCACAAGAAAACACATCGGATGGTCCCAATAAAAAAGTATCTTTTTCTGCACAGTTGATGGATAGGTTGGAACGAGAAGGTGCTATAAACAGATACAGGGAAGCATATGAAGCATTGCCGGGTGAGGATGCTGACAAATTACGCGCTCCAGATCCATATCCCTATGATCCTAGACGTATTGCAAAGTGCTATGCAGACTTATTCAGTATTTTGGTCAAAGGTTTTCCAGAGATATCAACAGACGAGTCATTCAGTCAATTGCAGACATTGTATTTTCATGCAGGATCTGTAAAGAGCGATACTGTTAAATTGGAAAAATGTGTCAAGGAAAATGAGCAACTGCAGAAGGTGCTCGATGAGCGCAATAAAGAGTTTGAAGACCTTGTTGCGGAGTACATGAAGTTAAAGAATGTGGCGTACAACATATCTAAAGCGAAAGCTGAGTTGTATCATCTCATCAACTTACACAAAGATAGATCCACATATGCCATACATGAATTATCTGACACATTGTACAGATTGGTGCAACTAGCAGAACACAGCCCTCTGTTCTTTCTGCGGAAAGATTGGAAAGATATGATCGCTGCTGCTTCCAGAATATTACATACACACAGAATTCGTTCAATATACAGATAGGAGGATGTGATGTCTTCAACTGATGGAGTATTTAAACACTACCCACATTTTGCCGAAGGTGTGGAAGCAGTGCAGTTCACTTCAAAATATAAGGATCGTATTTATCACCAAATAGGTTGGAATAAATCGGCTGAATGGGAATGTGGTATCCCCATCCTGTGCATATATGAAAACAAAAAGTATGGAATGCAGTTCATTTGCCGTCTAGGTGACTGGATTTTTCGCAATACTATACAGAATATCTACTGGCTTATGAATAACATCACATTTCAGTATTTACTTCCAGAAGAGAATGGAAACATAGTGACTGCTGTACAATGGTATCCAAATTGGTATGGTACGCGACTACACGCACCGTTATATGGGGCAGTGCAAAATTCTCTAAGAGAAGCCCATAAAGCATTATGCAGTGGACATGTTTATGTTTTTGATGGGGCACGCCTATCTGTGAGTGTTCAGCGTAAACTTGCTGCAAATAAGGTATTAAAGTGCAAACATTGTTTGCGTATGTTGGAAGATACGTACGGTCCATTTAACTTTTAATCAAAACCATTATTGAGGAATGCTATGTTTAAACGTGACAAAATCCGATTGGAAAATATCGCAAGAGAGGCCGCTAATAAAACAGAGCATCAACAGGCACTGCTGCGCATTGCAGATAAAGACAAAGAGAATTTGAAGCTGTTTATCAAATCAATGGATAAGCGATTTAATCTGATCTGCTCTGCGTTTTATGCGAAGCACGATACTCCATCTATACAAGTTCCAAGTCTCGATGAATTTATGCGTACTGGGCGCATTAATTATGTAGATGGATATACAACTGAAGTATGGGAACGTGATGTGGCGCGAGCTTTGGATGTGAATACAAATACAGCCATATCAGCAATATACTCCCGTATATACTATCAGTTGAATATTCTAAATGTGGAAGTTGATACGCTTGCGCGTCTCTTACGTGTGCGAGTCGGTGATAGTGTGGAATACACCTATGCATATAGTGATGAATTCATTCAAAAGATAGGATTAGATCCAGAAGGACTTGCTGAAATTGTAGCAAATAAATTGGCACAGGCATATCGGGACAGGAATATCAACAGGTCAAAAGAGAGCCATGAATAAATACAAAGATGATCTCTCCATAAATTCCAATTTACTGGAACAGGAACTTGAGAACCAGCCTATCCTGTATATGGAATATGCCGAACTTCATGCTGCCGCCATTAAAGAAAAAGAACATCTCAAACAGAAGATTGATTTGCTGTACATTGAACTTGACAATAAAGTTCGCGCTGACTATGATAAATACTTCTCAAGAAGGCCAACTGAGAAGCAAATTGAAAATTGGGTATATGCCAATCCAGAGTACGTTAAGGCACAAAGGAACTATTCCGAATCTTGCTACAACGTAAACGTGCTGGCTGGAGCGAAGGAAGCAATATTCCAAAAGAGAGCAATCTTAGGAAACATTGTGTCCATGAAGATAGCTGGTATATACGCAACCCCCAAAGTAAAAAAGGAGGATTCTAAAGTCCTGCTCAGACGTAAAACGAGCATAAGGCCAAATAGGAACTAGGGACAGCCCCACTCATCCACAAAGGCACAGGAAACGAAATGTTCAAAAAGAAAAGCAGTACCGGCAATCGTACCATGAGTGAGAAGTATGAAGATGCGCTTTCGCGGTCACTGGCGCGGCGGCATAAACAACAGGTAGCAAACAAGGATCAAAAAGGTGTTTCCAAACGCGATACGCTTTTTGACCACAAAGCATTCCCCGAAGGAATGTCCACATGGTATGCAAAAGAAGGACAGCACACCATTGACATCATTCCATTCATTGCTGGCCCCGGCATGCCTCTTGGCCGTGACAGCAGCGAACCAGTTACCGAGGAAGGTGAGTTCGATTACCTCATTGATGTTGAGGTACACCGGAATATTGGCGAGACAAAGGTTGACTACGTGTGTCCCCGTATGAACTACGGCAAACCTTGCCCCATCTGTTCATATATGGACAACAATCGCCTTGACACTGATGATTGGAAACGCATCAAGACTTCCAGACGTGCTATCTATTTTGTTTGGGTACACGATACTCCGGAAGAGGAAGCGAAGG
>JAQUJJ010000303.1 GCA_028681035.1 Candidatus Cloacimonadota bacterium | reverse complement strand
ACACATGGGTTATGAAAAGGGCTACGACTGCAAAGCCCATCACATTATGAACAATCGCTGCGGCTCTTAACAGGTCGATTTGACTCATTCCTGTTAAATCATGCAACATTTGCATTTTAAAGTCTAGAAAGAACATCATAGCTCCACTTAAGATCATGGTAATACCACCAAGTATTGCTACCCAGTACCACATTTTTTGACCGGCATTAAATTTACCTGCCAAGATTGGTTTTTTCTCTTTGGAGAGGTAGCCTCCTAGGATCATAAACCATTTAATATCATCCATATTAAAGAGGGCTTCTTTTAACCACATCAGAGCCATTGGAATGACCACAATGGTAAAAGGTATGGTAAAGATGCCATGAAGGTTCTTTGCCGCTCTTACCAGTGTTCCTCCCCCAAAGAAGTCACCGAATACGATGATGAATCCTGTTGGGATGATGACCAAGAAGCTAATTGCGGCTACTTGGTGGATAATTCTATTATAGAGATTAAAGGCGTAGTATTTCTTATCACTGTGTGGAAATACTTTTGGGCCTATAATCTTATAATGGATAAAGAAGGCTAAAGGAACTCCGATTAAGACGCCTAGGAAGATCCATGCAAAGTATCGATGTTGTAGCATGGTGAACAAGGGTCCTAAGTGGGTACTTCCATCTTTTCCGTATCCTAAGATATTTTGTATGCGCATCTCACCCCAGATTTGGCTTTCAGTGGCGTATGCCACTGTTGCCAAACTTAGAGCTGCAATGATCATGCTTATGTACTTTCTCATTGCTGCTCCTTTCATTGGTTTTTATAAGCCTTGTCCCATCCATAAGGAGAGTTTGCGCCTTTTCCACCACGAGCCATCACGCGCGCTCTGTAAACGTTCGATACGGATTCAGCATCACCGACAAGAAGCGCTTTTGTGGAACACATTGCTGCGCACACAGGCACTTTTCCCTCAGCGATACGGTTTTGACCGTAAAGTTCTCGCTCATGAACCGAATTCGTCTCTAAAGGACCACCGGCACACATGGTACATTTATCCATTGCCCCTTTAGCGCCAAAAGCGCCATCTCGTGGGAATTGTGGAGCACCAAATGGGCAAGCGTAAAGACAATAGCCACAACCGATACATTTATCTTTATCATGAAGCACGATGCCGTCTTCTCTGATATAGAAACAATCAACAGGACACACTTTTTCACACGGAGCGTCCGTACAGTGCATACAGGCGATGGAAGTCGAGACTTCTTTGCCCTCGATGCCATCAAAAAGCGTAATGACTTTACGTCTGCTTATGCCCGTTGGAAGTTCATGCGCCTCAGCACATGCGACTGAACACGCAAAACACTCGATACATCTGTGATCATCACAGTAAAATTTCATTCTTGACATTTCATTACTCATTGGCCACCCCCTATGCTTTCTCGACGCGGCATAGACCGGCGTTGAACTCTGAAATTTGTGTGATCACGTCAAAACCATAGTTGACGATGGTATTTGAACTCTCACCGATAGCATACGGTTTCGTACCTTCTGGGTAATTCGCACTCAAATCGATGCCTTGGAAAATACCCGCAAAGTTGTACGGCATACAGATACGATCCGGCGTTACACTGTGATTGTGGTACGCTTTAACCTTGATTTTCGTGCCGTGTGGCGCGTGAATCCACATCATGTCACGATCGCGTATACCATGTTTCAATGCCAAGTCTGGGTGAATGTTACAGAACATCTCTGGCGTAATCGCTGAGAGGTATTTGCTCGTTCGCTCTAACATACCAGCACCTGAAAGGTTAACAACCCTCATACTGACCAACATGGTTGGGAACTCTTTTGACCAGTCTTGCTTTTGTTGCTCAGACTTAAATTTCGTCTCAACACGGAAGTTTTTAGGCTGATCTTCGTAGGTCGGATATTTCGCGACCAAGTCCCATCTTGGTGAGTGAATAGGCTCTCTGTGCAATGGCACTGGATCTGGGAATTCCCAAACAATCGTACGTGCTCGTGCATTTCCATAAACACACACACCCGCTTCACGCGCTTTTTGCTGAATGATTCCACTAAAGTCCATCGCCCAGCTTCCGCCCATTTGCGCTTTTTCTTCCTCGGTCAATGTAATGCCAAGCACTTTTTCGATGTTCTCTTTGGTAAGTTGTGGATAACCACCCTCAATTTTTGAGCCTTTAACCGTAACAGATTTATCGGCGAGTTGGCTTACACCATTGTGCTCTAAACCAAAGCGATTTCTAAAGCCCATACCGCCTTCAGCGACAGGAACATCACGACGATAAAGAATCGGCGAACCTGGATGTTTATCGTCCCAACAAGGCCAAGGAAGACCGTAATACTGACCCTTCATCGGTCCTTTTCCCTCTAAGGTAACAGGATCAAACATATGCCAGTTTTCTTGATGTGCGCGAAGACGTTCCGGCGTCCAGCCACTTAGACCGATAGATTTGATCGTTCGAGCAATCTCACGAACAGCGTCATCTGGCCATTTGAAGTCATTTTTGACTTGAACGACTTTGCCATCTTTCACGCCCATTTTCATACCCTGAACAAACTGGTCGTAGAAACCAAATTTTTTCGCAAAAAGGAACATCACCTCTTCGTCTGTTTTGCTCTCATAAAGAGGCTCAACGACTTTACTTCTCCATTGTGATGAACGGTTCGTAGCTGTTACGGTTCCCTCACACTCAAATTGAGTCGCTACAGGTAAGATATAAATGCCATCTTTGCGACTGGTTAGAACCGCCGCTTCGTTGACAAATGGCTCTGCAATAACCACAAGGTCAAGTTTGTCAAGCGCTTCTTTGATTTTCGCTTGTTGAGACATGGACGTAATACCCGTTCCTTGAATCCAAACAGCGCGAACTGGAGCGGAAGAGTGTGTTTTCACCTCTTGAAGCACACCTTGCCACCATTGTGAAAGCGAATACCCTTTTTCATTCATCCATTTTGGCTCGAAAAATCGACCTTTGAGCCACTCATAATCCACGCCCCAAGACTGCGCGAAGTATTTCCAAGCACCATCGGCCAAGCCGTAATAACCTGAAAGTGAATCGGCGAGGTTACCCATATCGGTTGCACCTTGAACGTTGTCGTGTCCACGAATGATGTAAAGTCCACCACCTTTTTTACCCATGTTGCCAAGCGCAATTTGAAGGATTGGAAGGATTCTTGTGTTCGATGAGCCCACAC
>JAQUJJ010000100.1 GCA_028681035.1 Candidatus Cloacimonadota bacterium | reverse complement strand
CGATTATCCATGCTACTGGAGACTTGTTTTAGCTCTGTGACAAGGTACAATATCAATCCCTACAAAGGAAAATGGCAGGAAGGGGAACAGCTTATCATTCCCTGTTGTAAAAACGGGGGGATGTGAGGTGAATATTCCTATTGACAAAAGAACCACTATCACTAATATATAGTAATGATAGTAAAATACTGGAGGAACAAATGATAGCATTACGTCAGATTTGGCATTGCGCCATTTGCGGCAACGTAGTCGAAGCCGTTTATGCCGGAGCCGGAGAATTAGTTTGCTGTGGTCAGCCGATGGATTTGCTGAAAGAGAATTCAGTGGATGCGGCTAAAGAAAAACATGTACCCGTAGTTACCGACCTTGGTGACACAATTGAAGTAACCGTTGGCAGTGTGCCTCATCCCATGGAAGAGAAACACTATATCGCTTTTATTGAAGTGATTACAGAAAAGAAAGTTTACCGAAAAGAACTGAAGCCCGGGGACGAACCGAAAGCCAAGTTCCCTGTAAAACTTGCCAAGGTTCTTTATGTCCGTGAGTATTGCAACTTACACGGACTGTGGAAAGCATAAAAGGAGGAAAAGAATGCCTTTCAAAGAATCCAGAACCGCAGAAAATCTGATGAAATCTTTTGCTGGGGAATCCCAAGCACGCATGCGTTATATATACGCAGCGAAAACAGCAAAGAAAGAAGGCTACGAACAGATAAGTAACTTGTTTATTGAAACTGCAGACAACGAAAAGGAACATGCCAAAGTGTTCTTTAAGCACTTGCTGAAAAATGGCATGGAAGGCGAAATCGTTAATATTATGGCTTCCTACCCAGTGGCATGGTCACCCGAGAATACACTGAAAAACCTTGAGTACGCTGCTAATGGTGAAAAAGAAGAGTGGACAGAGCTTTACCCCATATTTGCTGAGATTGCAGAAGAAGAGGGATACAATGACATCGCCCGCTCCTGGATACTAGTAGCAAAAGTGGAAAGAGAACATGAAAAACGTTTCCGTAAACTCTATAAAAACATTCAGGATTTGAAGGTCTTTAAAAAGGACGAAAAACTATTCTGGAAGTGTATCAATTGCGGATACATACATGAAGGAACAGAAGCACCCAAAATGTGCCCCTGTTGCACACATCCCCAAAGCTACTTTGAAGTTCATACAGAGAACTACTAAATAAAGATAAGGAGGTAACAATGCAGAAATATCAATGTATCGCCTGTGGATGGATCTACGATCCTGCAGACAACGAAAACATTCCCTTCGAGCAACTTCCCGAGGATTTTGTTTGTCCGGAGTGTGGGGTCGGCAAGGATATGTTTGAACCCTTAGACTAATCCATAGACTTATTACCGGGAAGGCACTAGCTTTCCCGGTAGTATTTTTTTATCTGCTGTGAGCATTGCTCGCCAAAATTACAATTGAACTTACTGATTTGAGGTGTAAATGAATAAACAAGAATTTAACGAATTGCTCGATTTCGCTATCGACCGTGAGAAAGAAGCGGTGGAATTTTACCGCAACCTGCAAAAGGAAGCCAAGTTTGGTGACCAGATACAGATGCTTAAAGAAATGGAAGCTATGGAGATGGGACACATTGTGGTGATTGAGAGTATCCGAAAGACTGGTGTTAAACCAGAAGATATCCAGCGCACCCCCAATCTTAAAATTAGTGAATACCTTACCGCTGATCCCGAAACCTTGGATTTAACCTACCAAAGCATTCTGATTAAAGCAATGAAACGGGAAGAGAATTCCTTTAAGCTATACTCTGAAATGAGCGTGAAATTCCCCGATACCGAAATCTCCACTTTATTCCGTCGCTTAGCCGCCGACGAAGCAAAACACAAGCTCACCTTCGAAAAGCTTTACGATGACTGGATGAGTGCCGGTAATTGAACCTTGCCATAGATAGCTCCCAAAGCTCCGGTTCCATAGCTTTACAAAGCGAAGGGCGAGTAATATATTCCGCCAATTTCGATATAAAAATCACCCATAGCGAAACTCTCATGCCCGCCATAGACTATGCGCTTTCCTTTTGTGGGGCAAGTCAGAAGGATTTGAAGGCTGTTTATCTATGCAATGGACCCGGCTCTTTTACAGGCTTGAGGATAGGACTTGCCACCGCTAAAGGCATTGCTTTCGGGCTGCAACTGCCATTATATGCTTATTCCTCATTACAGCTTTGTGCTTTATCTGCTACCGGTTTGGCTAAAAACATCCTTTGCTGTATCGATGCCAAGATGAAAGAAGTGTATTTTGCATTATATAGCCCCACCTTGGAGGATATTATCCCTCCGCAGATACTAAACCCTGAAAACCTTGCCACACAAGATTTGGGAGAGTTTATCCTTTGCGGCAGTGCAGCAACGATAATGCAGCCCTTACTAATGGCACACAATAAACCCTTTTATATGCTAAACAACCTGCTTAACGCACCCAATGCAGCAGGCTTATTTGCTTTGGGGTTGCTGCTCCCACACCTTTATGCCCCCCAGAATCTGGCAGAATTAGAGCCTCTTTATTTACGGGAATCCACTGCCCAAGTGCGAATTAAGCAGCACCTATAATCACGGTTTTGCCGATTTATGTAAGGCAAACCACTATGTATATAAACTAATAAGGCTAGGGAGCAATGTCCAGGAAGGTGCTCCTTATGAGGTGTACAAATGAAATACTTGTTTATTGTCATTGCACTGTTTAGCGTAGCACTACTTAGTGCTCAATTTTCTGATGCTTGGGTATTTTCTTCATCCACAGAGGTTTACTCTGAAATTACAGGTGGTACAATTCTGGGAACAGCAGAACTGGGAACAGTAGGTGCCCTTTCGTTGGATGATGTTCTATACACTCTGCCAAATGGCACCATGCCTTTTTCGTTTATGCTGAACAATGTTGCCTACAACGGAATGACTATTTCTTGTAATGGGCAAGTTATCTTTGGAGGAAGCACTTATCTGGGGCACAATCCGCTTAGTTCCACTGTTGTAGCTGGTGCAGCCATCGCTGTGCTTGGCAGAGACTTGCAGGGTCTTGTACAAGATGCTAATCTTTTGGGGCAAATACGCTATGAAGTGGTTGGCGAAGCTCCTATGCGGGAGTTTGTAATCCAATGGAAGAACTTTAAAAAGTATGGCACTGCCAATAACAACGAAAACTATAACTTCCAGCTTAGGCTGCAAGAAGGCACAAACAGATTCCGTATTGCCTTTGGTTCCATGACCGTGAACACTACTAACGGCAATCCTCAGATTGGTATTAGGGGCGCAAACAACACTCAATTTGTAGCTCGCACCACTACCACAGATTGGACGGCTACAACCGCTGCCATAGTTAATAACGCCACCTGTACGCTTACAAGCACGGTATTCCCTCCTTCCGGATTGTGTTTGGATTACAATGTTAGTGCACAAATGGGAGCAGTTGACGGTACTGTTATTGATGATATGGGTGCTCCTCTTCCTAATGCAACCATCTCATGTGCAAGCGGTTCCACCCAAACAGATGCTTCCGGCTACTATCAACTAAGTCTGCTGGCTGGGATGTATAGCATCACAGCTTCCCATCCCACTTTTAACTCCTTCACACAGACAGGTATTATCGTGCTGATGGGAATCACAACCACGGTTAACTTTAGCCTGGAACCCACACAATACTTATTGAACGATAGCTTTGAAACATATCCTGATTTCGCTATCACTTTTGCACCGTGGACACTAGTGGACACAGACCTAAGCCCCACCTATGGAATAGACGGATATACCTTCGAGAACTCCGGTGTAGCGATGGCTTATCTCATCTTAAATCCAAGTGCTACAGTGCCTGTGTTAACCACTGCTGCCCCCCATAGCGGAGCAAAAATGGTTGCTTGTTTTGATTCCACGACTCCTCCCAATAACGATTGGCTAATCTCACCTCAAGTTACAGGTGCTGCACAACTAAAGTTCTGGGCAAAATCATTCAATAATGCTTATGGTTTAGAACGCTTCAAGGTTGGCGTTTCCACCAGCGGAACTGCTCCTGCAAACTTCACCATCATCAGCGGTGCGTCCTACATGGAGGCTCCAGTAGAATGGACTGAGTATTCCTATAACCTTAACACAGGAACCGCACCTGTGTACATCGGTATCCAGTGTGTATCTCATGACGCCTTCGCCTTCTTTGTGGATGATGTATCTATTATTGGCGGTGCCGTAGCAAATGAAGACCCCACCATCCCTATGATTAACGTAGAACTAAAAGGTAACTATCCCAATCCTTTTAATCCAGAAACCACGATTGCCTACAGCGTGAAACAAGCCGCTCCTGTTAGCATCGAAATCTATAACATTAAAGGTCAATTAGTAAAAACCCTGCTTAATGACATAAAAGAACCAGGAGATCACACCGTGGTTTGGAATGGTAAAGACAATAGCGGTTGCGCCGTATCCAGCGGTGTTTACTACTACAAAATGAATACCAGTATCTACAGCAGCACCAAGAAAATGATTATAATGAAGTAAGACAAGCATAATTCGTGCCTTGCATCTACTCAAGCACCTGTATCCTGCAATGTGGATACTATTAACACCCTTAAAAAGAGGCTGATGAAGCATATTTTATTGGTAGCCATAAACAGCAGTTGGAGTCAATCCAATCTGGCACTGTACTATCTGCGGGAAATTATCCGCAAGCTACCGTATCAGGTGGAAATGCAGGATTTCACACTGAAAGACCATTTAGCTGATGTATTGCACGCATTATACGCCACCAAGGCAGATGTTATTTGTTTTTCTGCCTATATCTGGAATGCTGAATACCTGCAAAAGCTTATCCCTGAGCTACATAAGCTACTTCCCGAAGCGATTATTGTTATCGGTGGACCGGAAACACTTGATGCCAATATAGCCTCAAGTGGTAATTGTATCGTTATCAAGGGCAGTGGCGAAGCAGCTTTTCTGGAGCTTGCCAAAAATGGCTTCACTCTGCCTATAGATTGCCATACCATTCCCCTGAAAGATATCCCCTTTCCCTACCATCCAGATGATTTAGACTCTCTCCAAGGCAAGCTGCTGTATTACGAAACCTATCGTGGCTGCCCCTACGGTTGCGTTTACTGTTTATCTGCAACAGACCAACGCCGAGAACTGCGCTTCGATCCCGAAAACGCAAGTGATATAGCTAAATTGGAGAGTGAGCTTAATGCACTAATTGCTCTGCACCCCAAAACCTTGAAGTTTATAGACCGCAGCTTTAATATCTCGCCTAAGCTCGCACACAAAATCTGGCTCTTCTTTATCACCCAGGAAAGTCCCTGCGAAGTTCATTTCGAAATCTATCCCGATTTGCTGAGTGAAGCAGATTTCCAGATTCTGGAACAGGCAGCACCCGGGCTTATCCGTTTCGAAGTTGGCATCCAGACCACTAACGACACCATTGCTACTAATAGCGGGCGGAACAGCAACTGGCAAAAAGCAAGGCAAGCATTGCAAAGCCTGAAAGCTCGCACCAATATCCGCATCCATGCAGACCTGCTGGCAGGGCTTCCGGGTGAGGATTATGCCTCTGTGCTTACTTCCATTAACCAGCTTTGTGCCACTCTGCCAGATGCCGTTCAGCTTGGTACCCTGAAGATTTTACCGGATACCCCCATGCAGGAAATCGCCAAACAGAGAGGCTATATATACCTAAACCATCCTCCCTATCAATGCCTGGCAACAGACAGTCTAAGTTTTGATGAGATGCACGTTCTGGAAAGCCTTGCTAAACTGCTGAACCTATACTGGAACAAAGAAGAATACCCTGAGCAGTGGGCAAAGATGCTGCAAAAGCACCAAGCTACAGACATCCTTTTTGCTTTATGGGATTTGCACCAGCTTTTGGGCTATGACCTACATTCTGTATCTAAAGGCAAGCGGGAAAGCGTTATGGCAGCCATTTACCAGCAGTATGGTGCGTAACAACCGCCGCCCTCGGCTGTTAGCACTCGAGGCGAGTGCTGTTACAGTAAGTGTGGAGTCGATTTGGCTGATATTATCTTCATCTTTACCAGTATCTTTCGTAGCCAACTGGACTACACAGGCAGTGTAGCAATATCCGCAACCATCGCTGTAGTCCTAAACGCCACTAAAGATAAAGTTCCCTGATAACTAAATTTGGCGTTCACGACTCCAGACTCACCAACACACCAACTTTCACCACCGAGAACACCGAGACAACCAACACACCCACCCCTCGACTTCAAGACATCTCGACTCCCTGTACCCTAGCACACCATCACATTCAACACTCTATATACACATCAAAGAACAAAACAAGCTTCTATAATGTAAGAGGGACAAATACTGGATTTTGGGACAGAATTGGGATTTATTTTTTCTTTTGCAAATATATTTTCAAGGAGCACTGGCTAAGTGTTATACACAGTGGAGATTAGAGAAGTAACATTCGTAGGGGCGAACTGGGGTTCGCCCATTGAACCACGGACACATCCCAAACTGCCATACGCTGGAACAAAACTAAGGAATTTAAATACCTCGAAGGGCAGTATCCAACGGAGACGTCGGATATCCAAATATACTGTGGAACACCCTTGCCCTTATAAGCGGTAAGCAACCGCTATGGCAATTCGGAGATTGCCACCCCAAATACCTGTATCAACAGCCGCCCCCGGCTGTTTTCACTCGAAGCGTGTGAATTTACATTTGGAAGTAGGGAGCCATAAATAAATATTCAAAACCAATTTCGTGACGCCACGAATATGACCAGACAGGTTTATCGCTCTGTGTGTTAGTGAACACTGTCCTTAAACTCATCTTTTTTGTTGCCTTCTGTAAGTGCGACAATATTCATGGGAGGAAGTATTATTGTAGGCAAACCTGCGCGGACACTTAATGAGCTTAAGAATTCACGCAGATATGGGAAAATGTGAGCGGAGGCATTCACTTTCATAAATTCTTCTATTTGCATATTTGGTTCATCTGAGTCCATCTGAAACACACCAATGTATTTGATTTCAGCCTCAAAAACTACCAAATTGCTTTCACTACATTTCCCAGATGAAATCAAAGTAAGCTCACCTTGACCAATATTATCAGGCAAGCAAGAGTACTTATAATCAAAGCTACAAACAGTTTCTATTGATTTTATGGCTTGGGGAAATCGTACAAACTTGCTTTCTATAAGCATAATAGCATTTGTCCGAATTCCGGGTTGTTTACTCTTATCCATTTCGTCCTCTTTAATATTTATACTGCTAAATCTATGACGGGATTTGATATTTCTGGCTCTTGCGGTTGTTCTTTAAAGGAGTTTTCCGGTGTTGCTGATACATTATATATTGGAATATAGCCAGATTTATCAGATGAAGTAAATGCACTAATTTGCTTAATAATTGCCTCAACATCCTGAATGAATGCCGTTTCCAATCTGGCATCTTTAGCAGTGAAAAATACTTTTCCTGGAATTGACCCTTTTGCCCAGTTTTCAGTAGTTACAGAGCTTTGCTCTCTGTATGCAAGCGCCGGTTCGTAGTTTTCAAATTTCTGGTAATAACAAGTATAAGGAGATACTTCAGTTCTTTCCCTTTTTTCAGTTTCCGAAACCTTTGGAACCTCAACTGATCTGGTTGATATTTCCATCTGCACACCAAGACCATTTGCTATTTTATACAGAAACTCTATGGTTGGGATTCTTCCCAGTCTTTCAAATCTGGCTACTACAGATTGCTTTATATTCAGCCTTTCTGCCAGTTCTTTCTGAGTAATCTTTTGTTTCAGGCGAGATGCAATTAGCTCCGCCACCAGATTGAACACATCCTGTTTCCATTGAGGGATGCCAAATATTTCAACTTCTCTAGCATTTGGTCTTACCTTGTGAGGGCTTGTTATTATTTTTGTCTCTATAGTCTTCTTCATCGCTTTTTTACTCCAACAAGCTATCTTAATTTGCCTTGTTCTTTGGCACGTTTTTCTTTACCCATACCTTTTTAATCACAACTGTATAGTAATCATCATCTACCACAAACAACATTCTAAGAACTCCTTGTTTGCGTTGAGGAGGTATCCGATATTCATAAGACTGCTCATCTTCAATGTACTTGATCCTTTTACTTCTATCATTATTTTTCTTAGCCAGCTCTTCTTTGATATGCTGCGCCAGTTCATCGTAGTCAAATTTTTTCATCAATGTCAGAACATTCATATACTTTTCAGTTAACTCATGCTCGGCTTTCGATAATTCAACCACAACATCATGTATTTCAGGAGGATCATATAAGAGCTTCATAACACATTGACAATGTATAGCCAACTGGCTATATTGTCAACTCCTTTTTTTGCCTCTTTACAATTCTTCTCAAGCATTCCTCTGCATTAGATAGTTAATAAACGCAGAACAGGCTACCAACATGAACTTAGCATCAGCGAAATCGGGTATGTTTTTTGCACCATCAAAAATGGCATGCCTTACACCCGAATGCTTGTCTGAAGTATAACCGTAAATTTTCTGTAGAGCATCAGATAATGCCGGATGTATTGTCTTTTTCTTATCCAATTCTTTTAGTGCATCTCCCAAGGTTTTTCCTGCTGTTTTATTGATAAGATTTACAGCGGCTTCCACCGCACTGATTGCTTCCTTGATGGTATTGGCATAATCCTTCTTGTCTTTTTGAGAAAATATCTCAAGTGCCTTTCTCATATGTGTATCAATGGCTTTTTGCCCAGATTTACAGGCTTCGGAAATCTCTGAAATCTCTTGCTCTGTGCTTATTGGCGCGACCTTACCTTCAATGATATGATATGCAGAATTATGGTTTTCTAGAATAATATTGAGTGCTTTACAGAGTTTAGTGTAATAGTCAGCACTCTGTAACTTTATCAATCTGCAATAGCATTCAAGATAGTCATATACTTCGTACCATGTCGATTTTGAATACTTCTGTTTGATTTCCTGTTTTATGCATTTTATAAGTGTTTCCTCAAGGTAGTCGCTATCAAGTTTATATAGTTGAGTCCAGATTGCATGATAAACCTTTATGAAGTCAACGCTTGAATAATACAAATCGTCAGTGCTGAAGTTTTTTTCATAATTTCGAATTTCATTATGTAAATCATTCCTCAACTCGTCATCCATACATTCAAGCTGTAGTATTTTTTTCTCAGGTTTGCATCCCATTCTCTTTGAAAAAGTCATGTTTTCCTTCCTCTATCAAATTGGTTTTACTTTCGGCAATGTCATACGATTTATAAACAAGGCGATCAATACCAATCCCCAATACACTTTTATCGGTGGTACCAGCTTGTTTTTAAGTTGCAAATACGCATAGATGATAAAATAATCCGAAACAAAGTATAGCTTGCAATTTGGGCTTAATTTATCGGAGATAAATTCCCCCACTGTGCCCCGTGAGCTGTTATCCCGAAGAGAGGAAAGGTTTTTAGATTTCATATACAACAGCCTCTTTATTTTTCTGCGAAAGCATAGATTTCGTTTGTAATTATCTCTATAGTGTTATGCACTACAAAGCCTTTCTTTTGTCAAGCTGAAACAACTTTTTTAGGCATCCCCCCGTTTCTTACTTTAGTTCTCAATTTACTACTGTCGTTCCCGCGGAGGCGGGAATCCAGTCCATTGAAAGACAAGCAATTAACCGTTTGTTACTAAAACGAATGCTCGAATGAACAGGGACGCAAAAAGCTGAACCACTAAGCTGTTTTAAAACTTATGTAACTGGTTGAAATGATATGATTATGAAGGGCTAGATTCCCGCCTTCGCGGGAACGACAATAAAGGTACCGATGTCATATTCATACAAAAAAAGGGGGGTAGGTAAGAAGAATTTAGAGCAGATTGTAAGGATGGACGCTATTGTGTTTTAACAAAGAGTAAAAGAGTAAAAGAGTAAAAGAGCAAAAAGAGAGATTGGGGAGCAGATACCTAGATCAACAGGAATGATAGGATTATTACTTGCAACCACATAACAGCTATGGTTGTACTTTTTCCTCTAATTTTCTTACCCTCTCTTTCCTCTCCTTCCTCTCTTTCCTCTTTTGCTCTTTTACTCTTTGTTAATCAATCTGTTAGCTGCATAAGCAAGATTGTGTCGCCCCAAGGGGCTTATATTGGTTTTGGACTTATACGAGGGTCTTCGTGCCTGCGGCACTCCGAACCCGTCGCTATCGTATTTCGCCCTACGGGCTATTAGGTGATGGCATTTTCCACTATTTTCAGGACAGCTCATTAACTCTTTTACTCTTTGTTAATTATTCATTTCATGCTCTATGTAGTCAGCAGGATCGGCGTACCGCTTTACAGGCAAACCACCGAGATCACCGAATACACCTGCTCTTTAACTATTTTACTCTTTGTTATCTTCTCTGTTTTACTTTGCTGTGTTTCGCAATATGTCGCCCTTTGGGGCTTATATTGGTTTGGACTTATACGAGGGTCTTCGTGCCTGCGGCACTCCGAACCCGTCGCTATCGTATTTCGCCCTACGGGCTTATTGGTAACACAGATTGATAGATTACGAACTTATCATACTGGAAAGCTTAAAATTGTATATTACTTACGGGCTTATTGGTTATGCACTTCCACATTTCTATTGTTACTTCCAACTCTGCTGTTCTCTGTTTTTCTCTGCTTCTCTCTGTGTTAAAAAAAGAACTCAGCTTGATTCGCTATGTTCAGCAGGTTCGGCGTACTGCTTTTCAGGCTCATCACCGAGATCACCGAATACACCTGCTCTTTAACTCTTTTACTCTTTGTTAAATTGTCTTTTCTTAGCTTTGCAGATTCAGTTTAGCAGCATTGGAATGCTGCTCTACAACGCATCTTCCTTGCTTATCCGAAACTGATCCGATCGGGGTCCGATCGGGATCTCCTCGGGTTGAAACCCGTTCGGCTCCCCTTCAGATGCGCATCGAATCGGTTTCGGAAAAGCAAGGAAGATGCAAGTGAAAGAAATACACAAAACGCTAAGCTTATATACTACAGTAGTTAATAATCTTAATAAGCAAAGCACAGATTTTAGGGATATGTACGTATCGCTATATCACTTAAGGTTATTGGCAATTATGTAGATATTGTAAACTACCATCCTGTGGACTTTTAGCTGCTTGACAAATCGGGGGAGAAGTTTTCTTTGGCAAAGTTGGGAGCGAAGCAAGCATAGGAAATTGCTAACACACAAAGAGAGAGATTTTTACGCAAAGCGCATCCCGTTTATGTGGATAAGTTGTGGATAAGTTTATAGCTGAGAACAGAAGATTAAGCCTGTGATTAAGGCTAATCTGTTAGACATCAGCTATATAGCATAAGCCGAAAGCCTTGTAAACCGCACCAACTCAATATGTGGATAAATAACATTTTATAGGAATTGGACTTATGGATCAAGACATTTGGCAAAACGTTTTAGATAAGCTGGAAGAGAACATTAACCCTCAGAGTTTCAAGACCTGGTTTTCAGATACTAAACTGGTGGATATGACCGATAAGGCATTGATGATCCGTGTGGCTACTCAATTCTCGGCAAATTACCTGAACCAGAATTACAAGGAAGCACTCAGCGAGATTTCTTACAGCTTGTATGGGCGTAAGTATGACATTCAGTTTATTACGCATCCGCACCGTGTTGCCAGTGATAGCGGAGATGTTCCAGAATATAGCGGAAATCGTATTACCATGAATGCCAAGCTGAACGAACGCTACACCTTCGAAGATTTCGTGGTGGGGCGCAATAACAACTTTGCCTATAGTGCTGCCAGAGCTGTTGCCGAATCCCCTGGTTATACTTACAATCCGCTGTTCATCTATGGCGAAAGCGGCATGGGAAAGACCCATTTGATGCAGGCAGTGGGTAATTTTGTATCCAAAGAAGGGCGTAATTGCTCTATTTATTACACCACTTCGGAAGCTTTTACCAATGAAATGATTGATGGTATTCGCAGCAATAAAATGCCAGATTTCCGAGCTAAGTTTCGCAAGGTGGATTTGCTGCTGGTGGATGATATTCACTTTCTATCCCGCAAGGAAGGCACTCAGGAAGAGTTTTTCCACACCTTTAATGCCCTCTTTGATAACAAGAAGCAGATTGTGCTAACTTCCGACCGTCCTCCCAAAGACATACCTGATCTGGAGAAAAGGCTGGTTACCCGTTTTGAAAGCGGTTTGATGTGCGACCTTAAAAACCCAGATTTTGAAACCAGAGTGGCAATTTTGCGCAAGAAAGCCGAACCGGAGAACATCGTGCTTAGCGATAGTGTTTTTAATTTTATCGCCGAAAGCATCACCAGTAGTGTACGTGCTTTGGAAGGCTCACTTATCCGTATATTAGCTTTTTCGTCATATAACAAGCTGAATCCAGAGGATATAGATGTTAGCGTAGCCCAGGACATCCTATCTGATATGATCTCCGAAAAGCTACGCAATATATCTCTGGATGCCATAACTAAGCAAGTTTGCGCCACCTACGGACTAAGCCAAATGCAGATGATGGAAAAAACCCGCAAGCAGCAGGTGGCTTTCCCGCGTCAGGTAGCCATGTATTTGGCGAATATGCTGATTCCTCAGCTTTCCCTTAAAGAAATTGCCGAATACTATAATCGCAAAGATCACACCACCGTTATACATGCAAAAAAGATGATAGAAAACCAGTTCCGTGATGATGATGAGTTTCGCTCTCGGGTGGAAATGATGATAAAGAATATTAGGAACTAAAGTAAGTGATGAGGTCGGGAAGTCGAGAGGTCGAGAGGATAACAGTTGTGGAGAATCTTCGTAACTTACATTTATCTCGCAGTCCACTACCTTGCTACATAAAGACATCTGGACAGCTCGACATCTCGACTTACAAAAAGTTATCCACACAAGTGCACAAACTCATGTGGATAGCTGTGAATAACTTGTGGATAAAGGGCTTGGAGAATATCTTGGTGGATAAAGGCATACTTAGCACTGGAGTTGTACACAAGTTATCCACATCACCTTGCTCTGCGCAAGTGATGAATTGCTATGAAGAAAAGAAAGTACTTGACCGATTATCCCCATATACACAAAGCCTACTACTGTTACTAATTATCAAAATCTCTTATTAATAGGATTATTATTATGGATTCGTTTAAAAAGCTTTTACTCATGCTGGCTCTTATTTCTCTTAGCCTTTTGGCTATTTCGGGATGCACTAGAAAGAATAACCTGACAGGAAATAATTGGAGCAATGTAAACACCAAAACTATCGATGACCCGAATAACTTTGTTGATGGATTCAGTTTTCCTTCGGATACGCTGCGGGTTGTTACTGGTAGCGAAACAAAATTGCTGAGCGGAGATTGTCAAGATACACAAGCAGTGGCATATCTTAGGTTTACAGGCTTGCCCAGACAGGCGACTATAGACTTGGTAGATTTAGATAGCTGCTATGTAAACCTGATGCTAATTAAACGCTCTCCAGCAACTGCCACCAAGCTTAAGCTGCGTTTATACAAGATAAATAGAGCCTGGACAGATACCCTTTCTCTTATGGACAA
>JAQUJJ010000302.1 GCA_028681035.1 Candidatus Cloacimonadota bacterium | reverse complement strand
TCCGTAAACAGAATATCCACACCATTAAAGGCATGCTTAAAAGCCTGCACTCTTCCTCTTATAAAACCGCTTTCTTTTTGTATCATAATTAGTTAGTTAGTTGTGAGTGTGTTAATGTTGTGCTAGTGCTAGTTCAAACACATAATCGTCCATAATAAACCCATCGCCAATATCAATCTCCTCCTCTTTCACCAATTGAAACTGGTGTTTGTTGTAAAAACTGATAGCTTTGTTGTTGTACTTGTTTACATTCAGAAAAAGTGCACTGTTATTAGCCAGGAGGGCTTGTTGTGACACAAAATCAACCATCGCTTTACCCACACCCATCCTTTGAAAATTGGGAGCAATATATAGTTTATGAATCTTTGTTTTCCCCGTTCCATCACAATCAATCTCATACGACATATACCCCACCTTTGCCCCGTTTCTACTGGCAATGGCAAACTGGTGCCCCCTGTTCATCTGCTCCTCTAGCGCACTGTGGCTATACATCATCTCCATCATATACGCTATCTGGCTAGCAGACAAAATAGAGACAAATGCCACAGGCCAATACTCCTGTGCAAGCACTTTAATGGTGGCGATGTGCTGTTTGTTTACTTTTACAACCTCTATCATCTTTGCTATCTATTTTAAGCTGAATCAAAAGTACGAAAAATGTTTTGTTAAATAAAACAGATATCAATAGTGTATCAAGTAAAATCATTTTCTATCTTTGTAGTAAACCATAGATTTAATAAAACTACTTGTATATATGTCAACAAAATGCCCTTTGTGTGGAGATAGCAAATCAGATGATAGTCTGTTTTGTGCCAATTGTACCGAGAAGCTAAACAGCGAGTACGAGGTGGATGTGCCTACAGCTGAATCCAGTGAAGAGCACACAGACAATATAGCCCCCAATAGTAAAGATAAAACAGAGGAGACAAACCAACCCACATCTGAAGAAGAAAAGCGTGATAAAAAACCTTCTCAAGATAAGTTGCAGGGTGGGGATGAAGCATCAGACCAGTCAGAAGTAGAAGACGACTCCCATACAGCCCAACCCGCAATAGAAGAGCGCAGAAAGATAGTTGCAGCCCCCAGTTTCGATAAAAAAGCCTGGAAAAGACAGAGAGAAGACAAGCGAACCGACTCTGATAAAACCCTTTACCAACTAGCGAAAGAGCGAAAGGGCAACAAAACACTTGCTATAGTATCCATAATTATTGTGTTGGTGCTAGCCCTTGCCGCAAGTTTGTATATCTACAATAAAAATGTAAAAAGTGCCAACCTAGAACGCTCGGCATGGGAAACAGCCCAGCGCACACATACCGTAGATAGCTATCTCACCTACATGGATGCATACCCAAAGGGTGCCTTTTTTGATGAGGCATACAGCAGCATCAATCAATTGAGAAGCAGAGAGGAACAAGCATTTGAAAACCTAAAAACATCAGAGAATACAATCGAGTTTACAGATTTTCTAGAGCGCTACCCCAAAAGTCCGTTTCTGCGCTTGGTAAAAAGCAGACTCGACTCCCTTGTGTGGCAATCATCGCTCAAAGAAAACACAGCAGAGGCATACACCCACTATATTGATCAAGCCAACTCTCAAGTGATATTGGGAGACTACATAGGGCAGGCAGAAAAAAGATACAAAATGCTAAACCAAGCCACACCCATCGATGGGGGAGACCTAGAGTTGATACGGCGCACAGTAGACGGCTTCTTTATAGGAGCGTCCACACTGTCGCAAGAGCAGCTAAGCCAGCATACCGAAGCTGTAGTGGCTCGGTTCAACAACAGCACCAACCTTCCCAATACAGAAGTGTTGAGTCACCTATTGATACAAGCATCAGAAGCAAACTCAAACACCGTGAAGCTAGAAGCCGATGTGGCAAAACTCACCTACCAAAGGCTAGGCAACGATACCTATGAGGTGAATGTGCCAGTAGAAAAAACATTTGAAACCTACGAAGGCGAGATAAATCAAATAAAAGGCTATATTGTACACTTAAAATTGAGTCCCACTTTTAAAGTTTACTCATATCACGAAACCAAGCCTTACCCAGAGGCACCGTAACAAAATTATTTCAGAACAAACGTCAATTACAATTGTTTGTACCTAATATGGCATTCGAATTAACATCACAATACAAACCCACAGGCGACCAACCACAGGCTATAAAAGCTTTGGTGGAGGGGCTCAACAATAATATGCCCTACCAAACCCTACTAGGAGTTACCGGCTCTGGTAAAACATTTACCATAGCCAACGTAATACAACAAGTAAACAAACCCACCTTGGTGCTAAGCCACAACAAAACATTGGCTGCACAGCTCTATAGCGAGTTCAAAAGCTTCTTCCCCAACAATGCTGTCGAGTATTATGTATCGTACTACGATTACTACCAACCCGAAGCATACCTTCCAGGACGCGACCTCTACATCGAAAAAGACCTCTCCATCAATCAAGAGATAGAAAAACTGCGCCTTGCAGCCACCTCCTCGCTGCTGTCAGGTAGAAAAGATGTGATAGTGGTATCGTCTGTATCATGTATCTATGGTATCGGAAATCCCGACGATTTCAATGAAACCATTATTGAGGTAAAAGTAGGTAAAAAGCTAGAACGCGATATCTATTTAAGAAGCTTGGTCGATAGTCTCTACTCAAGAGACGAAATAGATTTTAGCCGTGGCAACTTTCGTGTAAAAGGCGATACAGTAGATGTGTTTTTGGCATATCACGACTATATCATTCGCACCATATTTTGGGGCGACGAGATAGAGAGCATCGAGAGTGTAGACCCCCTCACAGGAGCTACCATAGAACGATTAGACGCCTACCGCATCTTCCCAGCCAACCTATTCGTAACCACCAAAGAGCGCATATTTAGGGCTGTCGACGAGATACAGATAGACCTTGGCAAGCAGGTCGAGTTTTTCGAATCGATAGGAAAACCTCTCGAAGCAAAACGCCTCTACGAAAGGGTAACCTTCGATGTGGAGATGATAAAAGAGATAGGCTACTGCTCGGGTATAGAAAACTACTCACGCTATTTCGATGGCAGAGAGCCAGGCACACGCCCTTTCTGCCTGTTAGACTTCTTCCCCAAAGACTACCTCACAGTAGTTGACGAAAGCCACGTAACCCTGCCACAAATAAGGGCTATGTATGGTGGCGACCGTTCAAGAAAACTAAACCTAGTAGAGTATGGTTTCCGTTTGCCAGCAGCCATA
>JAQUJJ010000301.1 GCA_028681035.1 Candidatus Cloacimonadota bacterium | reverse complement strand
ATGGTACCGGATTCAGGAAGATAAAGAAAGTGGACTCAAGCTTTGGCACAAACGGATTTTGGGATATCTACATGACGAAAGACGATAGAATCATCTTCTATGGGGAAAAGCTGTGGATATCGGATACGGATAGCATCAACGTGGCCCAGATCACTCCAGACGATTTAACTATGTGGAAACTTCCCACCAGGTTGTCTCAATCTCCGGATGGTAGCAAGCTTTTTTTTGCCGCGGATAAGAACATTTATGAGCTTAGCTATCCTGGCTATCAATTATCCGAGTTAACTGATCAAACAATCAGATGGTTAAAAAATCCTCTGGTTTCCGACTTGGGTAATTACATAACATATTCTTCAAGAGGTTACGGAACACCGACCAAGTTTACAGAGTACCTCTATTGGATGAATATTAACTCGGGGAAGTCAGGAATTATTCCCACGATTGACAGCATATGCGTCAATTCCTACTATTCTGAAGCAGAAGAATATGTTTATTACGAAGGAGTTAATATTAAGCGATCAAGACTTGATGGAAGTGAACTTTCGGTTGTTACCACAGGTGGCAGTATGTATCCATACACTTCCTTCGATTTATCGTCAGATCTTCGGTACATTATTCATATATGGGATGAAACCCCTACATTGGATGTATTATGTTTTGACAAGCAACTAAATGCAACCATTCGGTTACCGATAAAACAGAATTCAAATGCAGATTATCTTGCACGTATATGCAAGAAAGTTAACAAGTTGTTCTACGTAAAACCCGCGCCTGGGGCATCACAATTACTCTGTGTTTATGACCTTGATTCTGGAGAAGACAGGGTACTAACCGATAATGTCGCCAATTTCGCAGTTGGTGGATTCGAAATGATCGCACCGACTTGGGATGGTTCCAAGGTATTTTTCTATGCTTATGTTGCCTATAAATAGGAGGAGAACATGAAGATATATATACTAATAAGCCTGCTGGGAATCTTAGTACTGCTGGGCTCTTGTCTCAATCTTACCGAGCCTGATCCGCCACGCGCAGAGCCCTGGCTCTGCAGCATAAACGCCGATGGTACCGGATTCAGGAAGATAAAGAAAGTGGACTTGAATTTTGGCACAAACGGATGTTGGGATATCTACATGACGAAAGACGATAGAATCATCTTCTATGGGGAAAAGCTGTGGATATCGGATACAGATAGCATCAATGTAGTCCCGATTACTCCGGATAATCTTATAGTTTTTAATGCCCCTCAACTTGAATTTACGCAAGATGGAGGCACAGCCTTTTTCGCAGCAAGCAGGGACTTGTATAAGATTAAACTATCAACCAATGAGCTATTCAAGATCACCGAAACACCTGATTATACGTATGCAGAGCCCCTCCTATCTGATGATGAGAGATATCTTACGATGAGGTCTTATGCATATAACGGAAAAGAACCAAGCAAAGTGGGAGTTTACATTGATCTTCTCGATAACTCACTGGGATTTATTTATACAAACACTTGGTTCCCAGCAACATACAAGAATAAAATTATGACTGGTATGAACAAACTCATACTGGAAAATAGAGACGGCCTTGGCAGTGTCAGCCTGCAGGATTCAATCTTTACATTGCATCAGGAATACAAGGCAAGCTATAAAAGCATGCTTGAGCTTACCACAGACCAGCGCTATCTGCTAACCAGATATATACAATCGGCTAAGAGTTACGCCATAGCTATCGACCTTCATAACAATACGCGATATGAACTTGGTAGAATAAACGATAATGAATCAAGTAATCCGATTAAAGTCTGTAAAAGCACAAATATAGTTTATTATATGGATGAAGAGCACATCTACAAGTACGATCTTGACAATCACACAAAAAGCACAGTCTTTGGCCCCAGCGCTAAGGTGGGAGTGTATAGACTCTATCAGCTCGCACCTACCTGGGATGGCTCAAAAATCTATTTTGATGCTGAAATCGTAACGAGATAGGAGGATACGATGTTTTCATATAAAACTAAGCCAAGATACTTGACACTGATCTTTGTACTGCTGTGCAGCTCGATATTTTCACAAGTCCCCCCAGTGATTCCAGGAACTACTGCGCTTAACGATTTATTCGCTGACTCCGGGTTACCCACAAGCGAGCCTTTCCCCTTGCCTCCACAAGCTCCTTTATCAGAATGGGCAGCAGCCGGATCAAATGCTGTTGTTGATTCACTCCTTGAGATCGACATTACAAATATTGAACCTATTGTAAGCTTGGTACCAAGTTCAACTATAATAGACACGACTTATTTTGTTAGTGCTACCCCCAACGATGATCTAGATGACAGCGATGTTTTCAAGAAATTGATCGATTTTTTAGTTCTTAGGGAGCTCAACATATTAGAGTACATAAGGATCAATATCCCTCCTGGAATCTACAATTTCAGCGATCAAATAGTAATGCACTCCAATATCAGCATCAAGGGTGCTGGATCAAACTTAACGGAATTGAGGTTCTTAATCAGAGCGGATTCCACGAGTACCACCATGTCGGAAAGTTGAGTCCCAAAGGTTGGTGTAAATTCCAACTCATTGTTACTGACGTTCTCCTAAGAACATTTTAAGTCCTCACCTCTTACACTTTATCTAAGGTCAAACGACCAATTACACTATTTATCATCTCAGTATTCCTGCCTGAAAAATGTTTTTCAAATCAGGATTATCTCATTATCTCTTCTCTTTGTCTGATTCATTACTCTCCTGCTTATTCTTGGACATCAAATCGGCGTGAAAAGCAAGCAGGGCTCCGATTATCATCAATGAGACAGCTACAGCGATCAATTTTCCTAATCTGTCAAAGATAATCCAACTGCCAACGCAATAAGGGATAAGTGATAGACCCACGAATAAACGTTTTCTGATATTTGTAATCATTACTACTCCTGATAGTGACGTCTCAAAGGTTGGTGTAAATTCCAACTCATAATTTCACGGCTATTTGAGAACATTTTAAGTTCTCGCTTCTTGCAATTTATCTAAGGTCATATAAACTGTTACAATGTTTTTCATCTTTGCGTTTTCAGTCAAGCTCTTTTTTAGCGGCTACCGTTTTGCGACGTTTTTCAGCCCTGTGGAGCTAGCGGAACAGGGCTGAAAAACGTCGCGCGCAAGCGCGCTACCTGTCCTCTGGCTCACTTGGTTTTCTCTGATTGTCTTTATTGGATTACTAAGGTATATCCTGCCAGTAGTCCAGTC
>JAQUJJ010000099.1 GCA_028681035.1 Candidatus Cloacimonadota bacterium | reverse complement strand
ATTGCTATAATGTTATATATGTCGCCCAAAAAGGGCTTTATATCTCTCTTAATGCTGCCCTGGGGTTTCGCTTCGCTACACCCCAGGCTAATATCTTTCGTCCCTGCGGGACTTTGTCAACAGCCTGCGTCACTACAGGACTCATTATGGTGTTTGCGATCGGGTGCTATCTGAAATGGCGTCCCGATGGGACTATTGGTAGGATAGGTAGGTGGTGCTATAGGGTTAGGCATTAGAACATTCCATTAATTGCTTTACCGATGTTTATGCTGCACTTGCTGTCTTCTACCTTCCTGAAATGCCTGCTAAAATCGAGGTATTTCCGAGGTGATGCCCTCGTGGCGACGTGGGGTTCACGTGGGAATTACGTGGGAATTACGAGGCTTTCAACTGAGGGTGGAGCAAGGAGGGAAAGCAGTATTAGCTGTGGTGCTTGAAGGTGATCATGGAGAGGATGTTAAAGCTTTTGTCAAGAGGCTTTTAAGCTCTTCCATGCTTTCGGTGTGGTTGATGCGGTTTCTAAGCTCTGCACCACCCAACAGTCCTTTGGTGTAGAAACATATCTGAGAACGCATCTCTTTTACTACCACACGCTCCGGCTTGAATCTGAGAGCAAGGTCTATATGGCTAAAAATAGCGGTTAGCAGCAGATCTTTGGTGATGGGATCGTAATTATTAGTATCTAGCATTTGCCTGCTTTGGCGGAATATCCAGGGTTTACCCAAGGCACCGCGCCCAATCATCACCCCGTCGCAATTGGTTTCGCTGAGCATCTGTTTGGCGTCTTCTGGGCTGCTGACATCACCATTGCCGATTAAGGGAATGCTAAGATTAGCTTTAAGCTCTTTGATATGCACCCAATTGCTCTTCCCAGAAAACATCTGTTTAACGGTGCGAGGATGGAGGCAGATAAAATCTGCACCGGATGCTTCCATACGTTTCCCGAAATCAAGATAGTTCAGGTCATTATTATCAGCACCACTGCGAAACTTTACGCTTAAAGGAATAGTGCCGGATAAGGCTTTTTGAACTTCTTTAACGATAGTTTCAGCTATTAGAGGAGTTTGCATCAAAGCACTTCCTGCCCCTCTTTTTATCACTTTCTTAACCGGGCAACCCATGTTTACATCGATGAAATCAGGTTTGAAAGGTAGCAAGAATTCGGCAGCCTTCGCCATCACCAGCGGGTCGCTTCCAAAGATTTGAATGCCAAAGGGTTGCTCTTCTTTGGTAAATATCGCAAATTGAACGGTTTTGGCAGAATCTCGGATCAAGCCGTCGGCACTCACCATTTCGCTTACCATCACCTCTGCACCCATGCTTTTGCATAACAGGCGAAAAGCTTGGTCGGTGTAGCCGGCTAAGGGCGCAAGGAAGAGCAGAGGCTGTTTAAACAGGTCGTTTATCATCAGAAGAGTTAAGAGTTAAGAGTTAAGTATCACTGGTTACTTCTTTGCTTCATCACTTTGTTACTTTGATACTTCTTCACTCGCTTCATCACTTCTTTACTTTGTCACTTTGTTACTTTGATACTTCTTCACTCGCTTCATCACTTTGTTACCTTGTTACTTCGTTACTTCTTCTATGTATTTGCTTTTTAGAGCTGCGATGTTTACCTCGTCTATGTATTCTGGTTTCATAAACCGATTGGCATATTCAAGATAGAGACCTGAATCCATGAAGTAGCTTACCAAATCCTTATCCAAGTGCCCGAATTTCACCATAGTCGTGATAATATCCAAAGATTCGGATAGGGTTTTGGGCTTTTTATAGGGACGATCTGCTGCGGTGAGAGCTTCAAATACATCGGATACGGCAATGATGCGGGACTGAAGGGATAAATCGGGTGCAGATAAGCCCTTGGGATAGCCTTTACCATTAAGGGCTTCATGGTGCTGGGAGGCATAGAAAGCAACGTTTTTATACTTCTTGGGGAAGGTAATTTGCGATAGCATTTCCCAGGTGATGGCAACGTGGTCTTTCATTATTTGGAATTCAGCACCGGTAAATGTGCCTCTTCCGGTAATCATCAGATTTGCTTTTTCGCTCTCTGAGAATAGATAATAGTGTTGGTTATCATAGTGGAAATCTATGGTAAAAAGCTGCTCGACATGTTTGATATCTTCTTCTGCCACAAATTCTTCGCCAGCATTCAGCCTGTTCACAAAGGAAAAGCTTTCCGCAATAAACTCATGGGTTTTGGTGGGGTCTATCGTGGCATCGATATGCTCTTTTACAAAGGAGGCAAATTCATTTTCGCTAAGCTTGGTCTGTAAAAGTTTAAGAAATAAATCCAGTTTATCGAACCTAAGGGAGACCATTTCGATGCGATCGAATATCGTCTCCAGCTTTGTGCTCTTATCCATGATGAATTCAGGCGTTACAATCTTGCCCACATCGTGCATCCACCCTGCCATAGATAGCTCTTTTAGCTCATCATCACTAAAACGCCTACCGCCAAAATAATGTTCGTCAGCTAGGTTTATCTTATCGGCAAAGAGTTCGGTGAGAGTTGCCACTCTGGAGATATGAGCACCGGAATACTTGGATTTTCGCTCGATAGCGGTGGCAATGGAACGGACAAATTGGTTTAATAAGCTTTCCATGCTCTGAATCAATTTGCGGTTGGATAAAGCAATGGCAGCTTGAGAGGCGAGGGAGGAAAGCATCGTTTTATGTTCGGCTGAAAAAGATATGATGTTTTTGTCTTCATCCATAGCATTGATGAACTGAATTACGCCTAACACTTCATCTTCGTGGTTCTTGAGGGGGATGGTGAGCATAGATTTGCAACGGTAATTGCTTTTGGTATCAAAATCTATGGTTCCGCAGATGTTAAATCCCTTCGCTTCGTAAACATCATCAAAAGCAAGGCTGCTCTTATTGTGGTAAACACTGGTAGCGATATTGCTAAGGGCTGGCTCACCCTCAGGAGTAAATAAGGGAATGTTGTTTGTCCAATTTTGGGGGTTTCTGCTGCCACCCAAGTGTATGTTTAGGGTGGCGTTGTACAATATCTCAAATTCTAGGAATTTGCCATCTTCGCTTACCTTATAGATGGTTGCACCATCGGCACGGGTAAACTCTATTCCTTCCTCCAAAATCATATCGAAGATCTTATCCAAATCGGTTTCGGAAGAGAGGGATTCGCCAATGCGGGTGAGGCGTTTGATGTGAGCTAACTGCTCTTCGGCAAGATTAGTAATGCTTTGCACCACGTTGTTTAGCATTTCATTCACGTTGTGGTTGGGGCTAAATTCATAATTCATAAGAAAGCTCCTATATGCGCTTAAAAAGCATAAAATGGGGGTCAAAACCTTGGCGTCTCTGCTCAGTTTCGAACCATGTTGTTATGTGGTCTTCAAAGGTGGATTGCATTCGCAGGGGATCTTCATAAACCGAAATGTAACAAGGATTAGCAAGAAACTCTTCCAGAATCCACGCAGCATATTCAGCATGATCGGTAGAAACTTGGACTTGAGCATCAGGTTGTAATATCTGCGCCAAAGCATCAAGAAAATCTTCTTGAATAAGCCGACGACGGTGATGTTTGCGTTTGGGCCAAGGGTCTGGATGCTGGATAAACACTCCGGCAATAGATTCAGGTGCGAAATGTTTGGCAATAGTGGCATCCACGTGTAAACGTAAGAGGCGGACATTGCTATGCTTAGCCGGGTTAAGCTTCTTTAAGATATTGTTTATTCTCTTATGTGCTGTCTCTATGCCCAACAGGTTGCAATCTGGATGCATAAGTGAATAGGCAGAGATAAATTCTCCTTTGCCAGAACCTATCTCCAGATACAATGGTTGCAAGGTGGGGAAAAGCTTGTCGCAATCCAGAACTTGGATAGTGCCGTCTGCATCAGGAGTGTGCGGCACGACAAAGTAATCTCTATCAGATATCATCTTCTGTTTCGTCTTCTTCTTCTGCTTGTCTTTGTTGGATTTTGCGAAGTACTTCAATATCTTTACGAGTGATGATGTTATCCGCCAAGGAAAGCCCAAAACCGGTGAATACGAATAGGTAAAAAGCTCCTAAGTAATTTTCAACAAAGCTGCTGGAGGTGTAAGAATCGGTGAGTAACTTATATAAAACAAAGAAATAGGAAGCATGAAGTAGGGCTGCAATAATGGTAAAGGCAAACAAGCGAAAGCGCAACAAAAACTTACTGTAGAAAGTTAGCTTGGTTACTGCTGCTAACAAAAAAGCATAAACGATATTCAAACCGAATAAGAAGAGTAGATTGCTTTTTAGTTGTAAAGCGGTGCTCATCATGATGGTGTAAATAAGAGAAAGTACAAAGATTTCTACAATCACGTATGTTTTGGGGAAGAAACGCCAAATAAAGGCAAAGACACCTACAAAAATACTGATGGCAAGATGAAACTGGGCAGGACTGATTCCCTGCGCTCCCGTGAGTGTTGTAAAAGTAGCAAAGCTACCAGTGGTTAACAGCCCGCCTAAAATGGAGGCTATCATCGGTAAAGCTATTAGTAAAAGGTGCAGCGGCAAAAGTTTCTGTCGTTCCATAACTATCCTTTCCTGTTTGTGGCTTAGATTTCTATTGACGTCCCAGCCAATAATACAAAGTTATCGCACATAGATGTTATGTCAATAATAATCATTTCGGGGTAACTGAGTGGCGGATTAATTGCGGCTATGTTAACAGAGGATTAGCCCCTAAAGAGGAGAATAGAATTGCTTAGTATAGTGAGAAACTTAAGACAGAAGCTGAACAGAACCAAGAGTGGCTTTTTAGGAAAGATAGCAGATGCAGTGCGCTTGCGTGGGGTGGTTGATGAGGCTATGCTGGAAGAGATTGAAGATATCCTGATAAAAAGCGATACCGGTGTGGAAATAACGGAGCTAATCTTGGAACGCCTGAGAGAAGAGATAAGGATAGATAGAATTACCGATGCGGAAATTGCACAGATTACATTAACTGATATTATGCAAGATGTTCTGGTGAGAGAGGATGCAGATGCTCCAGATTTCTTTGCCGAGCCAGAACATAAACCGCATGTAATCGTATTCGTGGGCGTGAATGGCACGGGGAAAACCACTACCATCGGCAAGGTTGCTCACAAGTTCGCCCAGCAAGGGAAGAAAGTTTTAATCGTTGCCGGAGATACCTTCCGTGCTGCAGCTATAGAACAGATTGCCATCTGGGCAGAGAGAGCATCTGTAGCAATTGTACGTGCCAAAGCAGATAGTGATCCTTCCGCGGTGATATACGACGGGATAAGCTCTGCCTTAGCCAAAGGTTACGATATAGTTTTGATAGATACTGCCGGCAGGCAACACACCAAAGAGAAACTGATGAAAGAGCTGGGCAAGATAGATAAAACTATCAAGAAACTAATACCTGATGCACCCCATGAAGCCATTTTAGTGGTGGACGCCACCACGGGGCAGAATGCCATCTCGCAAGCTTTGAATTTCGAGAAATCCATCCACTTAACGGGACTCGCCCTAACTAAATATGATGGAACTGCCAAAGGTGGGATAATGTTCAATCTCAGGCACAACCTACAATTGCCAGTAAAACTGCTGGGTGTGGGAGAAGGGATAGATGACCTGATGCGCTTTCGCATCGTAGATTTTGTGAAAGCTTTCTTTAGTAAAGATAGCGATAATAACGAGGATGAAGAATGAAAAACACAGCCCTGAAATTTATCAACCCTATATTGGCATTTCTACTGTTGCTTACGGTTACTTTTGTAACGCTGTACAAGTTTGGTCCAGCGGTTATCAGATACTCTGAATCATTGGGAGAACTGCACGAGTTTGCGGGAACACTGTTTGTATTTGTGGGGCTTATCCATATTTATTATAACTGGTCTTGGGTACGTACCAATATCTTAGGCAAAAAAGGGAAACATAAATCACCAAAGAATTAGTCTCATTAAAGGTACAGAAGGAAGAAAGTGGGTTTCTTAGCTGAAAACAAAGCAACTGAACTAAGCGAACGCTTACTTGAACTTAGCACTACCGATAGTCCCATCTTGGATAGGATGCTTAAGCTGAGACAAGTTCTGGAACAGCTCTACAAAAGCGTTACAGAAGATAGCAAGATAAGCTTTAATGGCTTGTTTGCCCGCATGCAATATGCCAATGATGCCACCAACCTTAGCCAAGACTTGCAAGCAAGCAGCAATCAACTGCGCATGCTGTGCAATAAAATAGCCCACGAAGAGGTTACGGAAATTGCTCAGGATGTTTTTGATACTTCCTTATATGTGCTTTATCTGCTGATTCAGCATTTTTGCCTTCAGTTCCAATGTCCTGCCTTGGAAGAATATTTCAGGACAAAGCAGCTTAAGCTGTTTAAACCCATGGAGACAAGCCCCAAGCAGAGCTTTATCTGCGTGGTGGAATCCTGGCAAGTGAACAGTGACGAGCGGGGCGATAATGCTTTAAGTATAATCGCCATGATGGAAGATGGCACGCAGGTAAGTATTTTGCTGAACAACGATGCCAAACAAGCAGGACACGATGGCAAAATATACACCAAGCTTGCTAAGTCCCTATGGAAATATGCCAGCCTATATTGCCACGAACTCTCAAGTGTTGCCGGTAGAGACGGGTTCTATCAATCTAACCCACAAACATTGGTGGTGTTAGAACCATATTTCTTGGTGGATGCTTCGGCTATAGCGGAGTGTTTCGGCAATACCACCAGCAACCCTGCATTATTCATCCTTAGCCGTGTGTTTAACGAGCCATCATCAGAGGCGATGCTTCAAGGTTCGGTGGTAAATAGCATCTTGGATGATCTGGTGTTCACACCAGAAGCAGACTATCTTGAAATGTTCAAGCATAGCTTGGCAAACATGCCGATTGCGTTCGTCGCTACTGGCAAAGAGGCTGCAAAGCGCATCTACGATAGAGTTCAGACAGAGCATCTGCCTCAACTAAAGGATTATGTTGGCGGTTTAGGGGATGATGAAGTGCTGCTGGAGCCTTCCTATATCTGTCCGGAATATGGTTTACAAGGACGCCTTGATCTGCTTAGAAAAAAGGACGATAAATATAGCATAATAGAGCTGAAGAGCGGGAAAGCCCATCCTTATGATGTGTGGACAGGACACCAAATGCAAACGATTGCTTACAACATGATTATCCGTAGTGTCTATGGTGCGCAGAGGGTAAGCAACGCTTCGATACTATACTCTATCAGCAAAGATAAACCAGTGCGGCACGTAGTAACAGTAAAGCTGTTGGAGCAGGATTTGCTAATGTGCAGAAACCGCATATTGGGCATGATGCACCTGCTTTCTTGCGATCCGGCTGCCTTTTTCACTTGGCTAAAGACGGTTAATGATATATCCGTATCTCCCTTTATGCAGGCAAAGCTTGTCCGCTTTCAGGCACTTATCGCCTCTCTGGAAGATTACGAATACTCTTGGTTTACCGAGCAAGTTAAGCGGATTGTGCGCGAGATATGGTTCGTGAAAACAGGTGATAATGGTTCACGCAGCGAAAGCAGCCTTGGCTACAGTGCCTTATGGCAGAAAGGGATAAAGGAAAAACAAGCAGAATACAAGATAATCGCCGGACTGAAACCCATAGCATGTAGCAAGAAACAGATTAGCTTTACCATCCCGCAATCCGATGAGATCGCCGATTTTAGGGATGGTGATATCGTGGTATTATACTCCATGGAAGAAACCGTGCAACATCAAGAGATACTACGTGGGATAGTAACAAAGATAGATAAGGATACATTAGAGCTAAGGGTCCGGGGCGGCTTGCGCAATAGCCTACGTTTTGATAAAGATAGTCTATGGGCGGTAGAGCATGATACTTTGGAAAGCTCGCTGTATGCTCCGCTTGGCTCGCTTGTTACTTTTCTTACTTCGTCCCGCGAGCAGCGCAAGCTTATCTTGGGCTTACGAAAACCTGAAGAAGAAATATTAACCCATATTGATGACCATAGTATCAATTCTATTTTAAGCCGTATGCATGCCGCAAAAGAGCTGTTTATCGTGCAAGGACCTCCTGGAACAGGGAAAACTTCCGGTTTATTGGGTAAATATGTAAGTGAGATTTATGAAGACAGCAGCAAACGTATCTTTATCCTAAGCTACACCAATCGTGCGGTTGATGAAATCTGCCTGTGCTTGTTAAGGGCAGAGATCCCCTTCCTGCGGATAGGCAACAGCAGCCAAATACAAGAGCAGCTTTTAAGCAATAATATTGATGGTAAACGCTTCGAGGAAATCCAACAAGTAGTACTGGATAACCGTATCTGGATAGCTACAGTGCAAAGCTCTAATGCGTGGTACAAAGATATGGTGCGGCTCTTTAAGATAGATGAAATCATCATCGACGAAGCTTCGCAGATCATCGAGAATAGTATTTTGGGGCTTATCTCCCAAGCACCCAAACCGATTATGATTGGCGACCAGAACCAGCTTGGGGCAATATGTGTGCAAGATTCTCTGCCCTTTGTTTTTGATCACCCCAGTTTGCAAGTTTTGCATTATGGCAGCTATCAACAGTCCTTAATGGAGCGTCTTTACAAGATACATAATCCTAACACAGAGCATTCCTGCACCGCCATGCTGCGTCTTCATTATCGCATGCACGCCAGCATCGCCGCACTAATTGGCTCTAACTATAATAATCAGCTTATTTGCGGTACAGATAAACAGAAAGAAGACCTTCCCCACGATCCTAAGCTACCCGAATTTCTTAACCATCGCCTAGTATGGGTCTCTACTCCCGCAAGCAAAGCATCCCACTATGATATGCACCAAGTGGAGCTAATAACAGGCATCGTGCAGAGCTTCATTATGTCTGGCGCAGTAAATGACCCCAGCAAAGAACTAGGGATTGTGGCACCCTACAGGGCAATGATTCACGTGTTGAGAGAGGCTATCACGCAACTTGCATCTAACATAACGATAGACACTGTGGAACGCTTTCAAGGCTCAGAACGGGATAATATCATACTCTGTTTACCGCTTAAAAGTGAGAGCGATTTGAGGCTGGTGGAGTCTCTTACTGATGATGGGCTTATAGACCGCAAATTGAACGTGGCTTTAAGCCGAGCTAAACAGAGAATCATCATCATTGGCAACCCAGATATCTGCCGTAAATCTTTACATTACCAACAGCTTATCGATGATATCGCTGACAAGGGAGTAATAATTGGCTCTCATGCAGCATTAATACAAGTAAATAACTAAACATACTTAAGGAGAATGAATCATGGCAAACCAACAACCACAACAAAATCAGATTCAGATTAAAATTGACGAGAAGGTAGGTGAGGGAACTTATGCAAACTTCTTTGTGATTACCAATTCGCCTTCGGAATTCATCGTAGATTGCGGACGCATCCTTCCCGGTATTCCTGATGCTCGGATATATTCCAGAATCCTAATGACCCCTTCGCACGCCAAACAGCTAATGCAGCTTCTGGAAAAGAACGTGGAAACTTATGAGAGCCAATTCGGCGAGATTAAAGTACAGGGACAAAATGAGAACAAATCTATCGGGTTCAAAACTGATAAGAAAAACTAATCTCTTAACCAGGCGGTCGTGCTTACTTGCGCTAGCGTTTTCTTTGCTCGCATTTTCCATCTCTGCCAAAACCGTTCAAGGCAAAGTAACGGCGGTGAAGGATGGCGATACCATCGTAGTGCTGCAAAACAGAAGCACTTATACTATCCGTCTTGATGGCATAGATTGCCCGGAAAAGAAGCAAGCTTTCGGACAACAGGCGAAGAACTTCGTATCAATGCAGGTGTTTGGCAAGCAAGTGCGGGTGGAATACCAGCAAAAAGACCGCTATCAACGTTATCTGGGCACTGTATATTACGCAACAAGTAAAAACTTAAATCAGGAACTCCTGAAAGCTGGCTTAGCCTGGCATTACAAGCACTATAACAAAGATGCAGTGCTTGCCCGCTTGGAAAGCATCGCCAGAAATAACAAGCGAGGGCTGTGGGCAGATAAAAACCCTACCCCTCCCTGGGATTTTCGCAAGGCAAAAAGGAAAAGCTAAACTATTGTGAGCTAAGCTTAACCAATCTTTTACTGCTCACGAAACTACCTGCTTGCAAGCGATAAAAGTAAATACCATTGCTGGCATCACGTCCATTCGTATCTTTGCCGTCCCAAGTGAGAGAGTATGTTCCGGGCGATTGCGTAGAGCTAATCATAGTTCTTATCAATTGCCCTTTTATATTGTAGATGGATAGGTTTACATTTTCCGCTTGCTTAAGCTGATAACTAATAGAAGCACTTTCCCTAAAGGGGTTGGGATAGCAGTTTAGTAGCATATTGCTTAATTCTGGTGTGGAGGGGTCGTCAATTGCAGATTCCGTTAATAGCATCACCAGTTGGTAGGTAATATGTTCAGCCGCGATAATCAGGCTCTCTATATTTTGCGTAAGCATCCCTATTTTAGAAACAGTTAAGGTATAGCTACCCGCGGGGAGATCAAGCCTACATTCGCCATTGGCATCAGTCAAATTATTCTGTCCATTTATCTGGATAGTTGCCCCCTGAATAGGAACTCCAGAACTGTTGACAACATAAGCATATAGGCTTCCCATCTGTCTATAAAGCACCATATCAATAAGCTGAGTTTGGATAGGGCTAACCACCACATTCTGGGTATAAGCATAATATCCGGTTTTGCTAAAGCTCAGCTCTTTCTCTCCGGCAGCAGCACCAAGAAAGCTATAGCTGCCATCAGCATTGGTTTGGGTGGTTAAGCTGCCAAGTTTTACCGTCACACCTGTTATTGGTGCATTCAGATTATCTCTTACAATTCCGCTCACGTTTCCCAGCAATGCGGGATACATATATACACGGGTTACAGGAATTAAATTGCTAAGCTCCATTTGAGTATTAGTCGGGTTATTGGGATCAAATACTGTTGAATCAGAAAACACTCTTCGGGTGCGATTAGTGCTCCCAGGACGGCACTCGAATTTATCAAAGGAACTATAAAATGAAATATCCATTGGTCTGTAGAACATAATTACCAAATTCTGCCCATTGTTATAAGGGAAAGGTGCAATAAGCTGATAACGGATATTATTGACACCGCTTGGATAGTTATTCAAGCCATCGAACACCAGGGTCATTTGCGAAGTAGGAATCCAGCCATAGGTCAAATCCACCTGAGTTGTTGTTCCCATCCATATTTTACAGGGAGTACCAACAATGTTATCGATGAAATTGTTAATCAATTCGATAGAAGTGATCATTCCAGACACAGGGGGATAGCTGAAATCACCTGGAAGTAATGTATATTGACAGAGCGAGTTTTTGTAAAAGAAATCAAGGGGATATCTTTCTTCGCTAGTTGGCTGTAAAGGTGGAATAGCTATATTCTGCATTACGGATACTTCAATTGCATTGCTACTGTTATTGTAAGGGAATTCATCCGCATTTAGCATAACAGTAGCATAGAGAACATTCATTCCAGTTGTAGTGGGTGTCCAAGATAGGTTTATCATGGCAGTTGCGCCCGTATTTATTGAACCGCCGGTTACGCTCGCCAATTCGGTGTCTCCTAGTCCATAGAGCTTAACCTGATAGTTTGATTGAGTGCTTAAGCCATAGTTTTTTATTTCTGCATGATAGGTATTGGCATAGTTTAAGGAGGGGGTGTTGTTTCCCGTAAGCGAAACAACTGCCAGATCGTTCTGAGGGATACTCTCGACAACTACATTATCTATAAAGAAATAGGTGTTTTGCCCAGAGGGAGTGCTTCGCAAAGTGATGTACTTTCCATTACCAGTATATGTGCTAAGGTTTAAGATATGCTCTTTCCACACGGTTCCGGGTTGTATCGTTTGCACTTGGCTATAGGTGGCAGATACAGAGGGATCGGACATCACGCCAAAAGATAGTATCGCTGTAGCACTGGAAGAGCGCACCCAAAGCCTTAATCTTAAAGAGTTCATCAGGGCAGGGTTCTGTTGCTCTGGTAAGATTACCTGCATAAGCCCATTCGCGCTTGCACCGCTGTATATTCTCAAGCAGTTTGGGTTGCTTTGCGGATTTATTGTATCGGTGCGAATATTAGCATCAAGAGAGGGAACCGTGGATTGCCATGCATCAGGCAGCTCCGGTACTGTTACGCTATCAAAATTCTGATAATAGGGCAAATCAACTATCTGAGCGTTAAGCCCTGAAATTATAACTACTAGCAATAAGGGTAAACACATGATAAAACATAAATATCTCATTTCATCCTCCTTGATTACTAGCTAAGTAGCACAATCTGTTCCTTTGTTCTAAGAAAGTGTGGGGTCGATTTGGCAAGTTTGACTTACAATTTCGCTGCGACAAGTTTGACTTACAATTTTGCTACGATAAGTTTCGATATAAAACAAGCGTAGCTATAAATCAGCGTAATTGTGAGTTAAACATAATATTGTAAACTGCTACTGTTTCTTTTAACTCATAAATCGGCAATGCTGTAACCACAGCCGCCTCGGCTGTGAGCACTCGAGGCGAGTGCTAATACAAATAAAGCAGGGTTTTTCTTTTAACTCATAAATCGGCGATCTTGTATCCACAGCCGCCACGACTGTGAGCTCTCGAGGCGAGTGCTAATACAAATAAAGCAGGTTTTTTCTTTTAACTCATAAATCGGCGATCTTGTATCCACAGCCGCCACGACTGTGAGCTCTCGAGGCGAGTGCTAATACAAATAAAGCAGGGTTTTTCTTTTAACTCATAAATCGGCGAAGTGGTAGCTCGTAGTGATCTATATCTAAGTTATCGTCGCCGATTATATAAGTCAAAATATACTAAATCAGTGCGGTTAAGCTTTTATCCCCTTTCACCTGTTGCAGTAATCCAGCCTCCACAGCATCTTTCACGCTTTTGCAGGGTAGATTTTCCTGCTCTATCTGCGCTCTGCTAAGCGTTGCCAGATTTACCTCCGGATTTGCAGCCTGCATTGCCCACATCATCTTGATAAACAAATTGTACCAAGACACATAATGGATATGTTCTTGCTCATCACGCAATTTACTGAGGTAGGTGGAAAAATCTGCCTTGTAAGCTTCGGATATTTCCAATGCCTTCAGATTCTTGCTCACGCTGCGATAAGTATCGTTCATAGGAGTGGGCTTTACGTTCTTGGGTTTACGGCGCATTAAGGTGCGCCCTAAACGAGGGTGATAATAATAAATCACATCATCCATCTTGCCTGAATAGCCCTTCAATCCTGCTTTTAAGGTTACTTTCATCTTGTCCTCCCTTGTTTTTTTCCATTATTTTCACCTGCTAGAGGATGTCAAGCATAAGTTTAACATCCCTATATCATCCATATATTAAATACGGTTAATATACGGGGGATATATGAGTAATACACATCGTTAAGCAAGGGCAAAATAATAATTTTATCGCTGAAAAGCACTTTGAAAAGCACTTATCTATATATAAAGTATCACCCAAATCTGCAATTATAGATCACTTGGACAAACATGGTAATGCAGAGTGGTAAAAGGATATCTGATTGTTGCATGCAATAACCACTTGGACATAATTTGATAGAAACTCAATAGATTTGTATCACCAAAACCTGCAAATTTGGCTGTATATTGTCCAAGTGGACAAAGCAAACATCACACATCCG
>JAQUJJ010000098.1 GCA_028681035.1 Candidatus Cloacimonadota bacterium | reverse complement strand
GAGTGAAAAGTTTTCTGACGGCGCTTTTCCGCTACGCTCCAAAGCACCGTCAGAGAACTTTAAAGGTTGAAAATAGTGGTGCAGTTTAAACTTCCAAAAGTGGTGCACTTTAAAATTCCATTGACATACGTCAGAGCAAACCGCTACCAAGCCAGGATCGGTTATCAGCATTACAAGGGATGGACATTCAGCATAGCAGATGCTCACAATCTCTTGGACATCCTGGAACAAGGCAGATACAAGTCTATCCGAGATATTGCTCAAGTCATAGGCAAGTCTAGGCAGTGGGTTTATATTTATCTGGAAGCACTGGCATCGATTGAAGTCATAGACCTGAGAGGCTTCATATACGTGGTTATTTCCCGCCAAAACGTGCCCAAAATCGGCAGAAGAGTCCAGAAAGGTATATTAGGGCAACTGAGGAGTTTGAATAGGATTGGGTGCTATAGATTACTTGGTTAGTTAGAGCATACTACACAGTGTATTCCAAACTTGCAGTGTTCTCACCTCGCTCATCAGAGTTGTGTTTACAACCCACCAACCACAAGATATGGTTAACTCAAGTAGAATTAGCTCTTATTGCTTTAGTATGAGATCAACTAGAATTCGTATGTTTCTTGCCCTCCGAATGATTTCATAACCATGATATAGTTCTTCATTGATTTACATGCTTCTTTAACATTATCTTCAGTTTCTAAAATTTGAGCAATGTCTTTGCATTTGAAGGCTTGTCCATCTACCAAATCAGCAATTTTGATATCAATGTTGAATTTGTTGCCAAGCAAGCTTACTTCTTTTGAGAGCAGCACTTCCTTGTGGGCTTTGTACTTTTTAATTAACTCAGCCTCTTCAGAAGTTAGCTCAACCTGTGCCTTGAGTTCGAAGTTGATTCCACCCAACAGGGCTTTTGACTGGTCACGCACAATCTTTAAGATCATACCTTTCTCCTTTATGTGTATACGACTACTCTGCCGCTTAAATAACCTTGATGAACCTTGGAACCACTTACAAACACTTCCCCTGAACCCGGGTCTGCGTTAAAATGAGCATCACCATTACTATCTGTATATCCTTCCAATCCACCACGCAAGCCGGAAAAAGAGATATACACCCTCCTTCCACTTACTGGCTTTCCGGAAGATTTTGAGTACACTTGGACAGTAACCATTTTTTTTACCTCATCTGTGTTTTACTGGTTTTGTTTTGTATATTCCACCAGAGCTCAGAAACACATCATTCTCGTAAACCTGCTCTATCATGTATTTTTCAAGGCTATCGAAGAAATCCAAACCGAGAGATTGAATGAAACTGACAATTATACCTGATAGACCAGATTTATAGACCACCAACCTAACTCTCATCCACCTGTTCCAGGGTATTTGTGTGCCTGTTTGGGCGGAATTTGACCCCGAACCGATGTAGCTGTCGGCATAATATATGAATGCGCTATTAGACTTATCTCTAATGTCAACGCCAACGTTTGCTCCGGGTCCATTGATGATCCATATTGCAGAACCTTGAATGGTTTCAGGGATAAAGAACATCTCAGTGTTACCCAGAATATTTGGATCTGGCGATAAATGAGCCACCTGATCCTGATTATCATCCCTGACCGTAACCTGAGTAGGCCCATCTGAGCAAGATAAGGTAAGGAGCATTATCAAGGCCACTAAGAACGTTGTGTATCTCTTGAAAGACTTGATGATCATCTGTTTACTCTTTAATATTGGTCTCAGAGGTAATTGTGTCTATCTGTACTGCTGGCTGGACATCGTCTCTTTGATAATTGACTACAGCTCTTACACGGTAGAACCTCTGTTGATAATGATATGAGGATACGGTATATTGTGTCTGGTTGGTCGTACCAATCAGGGTGAAACCTGTTGCAGGATTGTTGCTTGCTTCAATCACATACAGGGGGACTATAATTGGTGTTCCATTAACATTATTGGTTACAGGTTCCCAACTTAGAGTTTTAATGTCTCCAAAACTTGTAATGTTGAATTGCGCTGGAGATAACGGTGATACATTGGGTTGGGTGATAACTTGATTTGTTAAGTTACCATTTGAGTCGTATGAATATGAGACTGTATACCCATTGGAATACTGGATTGAAGAAATCTGGTTTCTTGATGTATATGCTATTTGAGTAGTGATTGACTGCAAGGATACTGAAACAGACAATATCCCTATTATTGATGTCAGTAGTATGCTATTTTTCATTTGTCCTCCATTATTTAAATAACTTTAATATCTCATCGCCACTATATTCTTTAAACCACTTGTTGTAATTTTCCATATACTCTTTTTCAAACATTATGAACCACTGTTTTTCGCTTTTTGTTCTGGCAAGAGATTTATTGACCCAAAAAGTTGCTTGCAGTAACCCTTTAACGCCAAGAGGGCTCTGAAAACACAGCTCAATTAACCCATTAATCGCTTGAGCACTCACTTCTGAGGTTATTATCTCAGCCTTGTTACCCTTGCTCCCAAAAGATCTTGATTTATAACTATAGTATCCCTTTGAGGCAAGGACATAAATTGCCATAGCATCTTCAAATTTACCCAGAAGCTTATTGGCTTTTAAGAGAGAATTAGCTGATCTCAGCGATGTACTGTTACTCCTATACTTTGCAACCGCAAGGATTCCCTGTTTAATAAACCTTTCCGTACTAATATCACTTAGAAATAGTCCACTAGGATCGGAAAAGTTTATAGGATCGTTTGCAGAATACTCATAAAGATTTGAATTCCATATAGGGTCTTGACTTATAAACCTTCCGAAACTCTGATCATAATACCTTGCTCTCATGTAGGACAAGCCATTGCCTTCATCTATAACACCCCAGCCACCGACAAATCGGAAGGGATTGGCATCCTCTTCGAGCATCGTGATAACTCTGCCATAAGGGTTATAGGAGTACTTATGGGTGATTTGCTGAGTCTGGTTGGTCATAGCAATGGTACTGCCCCTGGAATCGTAATGATAGTAACGGGTGTCTCCATTAGGTTTTATCCTGCTGATAAGCATTCCATTGGCATATACATAGTAATTAGCAGGATTACCACTTGCATCAGTTTCAATCAGGACGTTAGTCATGGATGAGTTGAGGTCGAGGACATATCTGGTAGTAACACTATTTTCCGTCCGGCTTCTCCTATTCCCTAATGCATCATAAGTATAAGAGATACTAGAAGAACCCGAAATACTGAGCAATCTATCCAGAGTATCCCATGAATAGTTGGTTTGTGGTTCGCTTCTGGATGTCATACAGCCATTGCCATTGTGGGTAAAAGTGGAGTTGCCAGCAGTGATGATTCTATTGGCATTGTCATACGTGCAATTCAAGTTTGTTGCTGGCATTGGGAATGGTTCTAGGGGCTCTGTCTGAATAACAGAGGTGTGAAATCCCAAGGCGTTCAAGGTGTATGAATAGCTATTTATGCTTGAGGATCCTGAGTTTGACAACGATGTAAGCCTTCCTGCAGTGTCGTAGCCATTGGAGCATACTATTCCGTTTGGGTACTGGATAGAACTTAATGATCCATCTGCCCGATAGGTAAAGGTCGTAACTCTGTTGTTCCAATCACGGACAGTGCGGAGAAGATTATCATCCCAGTAAGTGTATTGAACAGTATGTCCACCGAATGTCATCGATGCAATATTGTCTGCTGCATCGTAAGAATAGGATACGTTACCAGCAAAGCCATAATTGGAGTTGATTGACGTTACCCGGTTGTTCGTATCATAACCGAAGGAGATGCTCCCATTGTTATCAGAAATATTGGTAACTTTCCTGTTGCCGTTATATGTATAATTTGCCCAGGCATCTTGGCTATTTACAGCAGATACTGTTCCATCACTATTGTAGGAGTACGAAATGCTACCTACCGGTTTTTGGATAGACTGCAAGGTGCCGTTCGGGTTATAATACAGGGATGAGATATTACCAATAGGATTAGAGATCTGAGACATTAGCTCCATATTATTGTATTGCATAGATGTGGTTTGTCCGTTCTTGGATACTGAAATCAGATTGTCATTCTGGTCATAGGTATATGAGGTTACATCGCCAAATTCCGTAAATGAAGTCAGGTTGTCGTTAGCGTCATACTGATGGGTTGTAGTTTGACTCATGGGGTTGGTCGTGCTTGTAACCCTGCTGATAGCATCGTAAGAATAACTTGTAGTTAGCCCCAATGGCTGAGTAACAGAGGCAATGTTATCGTATGAATCATAAGAAAATGTTGTCTGCTGACCTATCGGACTAGTCGTCTGGGTTAGCTTTCCATAGGAACCATACTGGTAGCTTGTTGTTCCTCTTGGGGTCTGTACAGAAGTCAGGTTTCCACTTGTATAGCCAAAGTAGGAGTAGTGGTTCAAAGGATCACGATACTGAGTAATGTCGTTTATGGTATTGTAGGTATACTGGTGAGATATTCCGCCAGGTTTTGTAATCGTCAGCACATTTCCCTTGCTATCATAAGTCATAGAAGTTGTATTTCCGCTGCCATCCGTTATTGTAGTGGGTAATGTGGGATTGTTGGTATCAGAATATTGGAAACCTGCAGCAACATCAGGTGTGCTCAACTGCTGGATTTTCGCATACACACCTTGATAATAGCTGTATTGAGAGGTAATTCCTCCATCACTTACCGTCCGTGAAGTTGGCGATGAATAGCCGGAAACAACTAAGCTCTGCCCTGTGCTGCCTACCGTCTGATTAGTAATACGTTGAGATGAGTCGTAAAGGCAACTTACAACGTTACCATTAGGATAAGCGATTGATGTTAGCAAATGTGCATATGGCCTGGTATCCTCGTACGTATACTGAGTTGAGTACCCTTTTGCATCCTGGAAGGAAACGAGGTTATAGTGATTGTCGTAATTAAAGTAAACTGACCGGCCACTAGCTGTATCGGCAACATGGTGAACAAGATGTTTTTTTCCAGTGTCTGGATAATAGTAGAATTGCAATCTTCTGCCAAACCTGTCTGTTACGTAACTCAAGCGGTCATTAGCATCATACACCATACTCAAAGAGTTGTTGTTCCTGTCCTGAATACTGGACAGAGAGGCTACCGTGCTATATCCAGCAAGAACGTTGAATGTGAGAGTCGTTTGGTCTTTTTTCGTAATTCGATATTGTGAAGCATTGATTCTCTGCATAGTGTCGTAAACACCAGGTGTCAGGGCACCATAAGGCGAAGATGAGTTATAGACGTGAATTTTACCGTCTGGCCAAAAGACAAACAGCCTGGTGGGAGTGATATAGATGTAGCTGTTGTAATTGTGATTCCAGCCACTACCCACAGGATTTATTGGAGCAGTAAGTTTGGTGGAATATGAGTTATAGCTGAAAGAGAAATCCAGGGACATCTTTCCCCCTGGAATTGAGAACACATCTTTGGAGTACTCTGCAAGGTTCCCGTTATAGGGATTAATACCCCTTCCAGCAGTAGGTTGTGTAATTGGAGAGGCTTCTGTAGAACCATCGCCATCCAATGATAGATAGCACATTATGCCCATGTTAGTATAGCCATTGGCGACTGCTCTGTTCTTTTCAATCTCGCTGGTTGTATAAAAGTAGTCTGTTAGTGATGGTTGAGCAGTGTTTATCAGTTTGACATGATAGAATGGCACGTTATTTGGACTATCTGTAGTGAATCCAGTAATACCCTCATATTTCCAGTTTGTCCCGAGAGCCAGTAATGCATCCCTTTGAACTCCATCAGTTGTATAAACATGAGAGCTTTCAGTTTCATTAAACAATCGATAAACTCCCTTAAGATTGTGTGTAGTCTCGAATGGGTACAAAGAAACGAATCCTTCTACCTTTTCAAAGGAATATCCATGTTCTAGAGCGTATTGCAGGTGAAAATTACCTGGAACCTCAGCACAGTAAAAGTGTTCTTGGGTTGGCCCGTTTGGTTGACCTGGGGGGATGTAAATATATGATCTATACAAGGGAACCCAAATTGGAGTGGGTAGCTCTATTGGGTCGTAAATGAATGTTCCAACGCTTGAGGTCATCGTTGAACCATCAGAAAAATGTGCTATTACTTTCCAATAATAAAATCCCTGCGACAGCCACAATCCATTGGTTGTCGTAAGAGTGTAGGATGTTTCAGTTAAGTAGTCGAAAACGTATGATCTGTCTGTCGAGACTTCTGGAGATCCAAATCCTTGGTTGTTATCCACCAGCAACTCATAGTAATCAGCTCCTACATCTCCCCACTCAAAATAAATATCATACAACGCAATTGACTCTCCTTCAGAAGGTTCTAACAAACCAAAGAGCGAAATATCCGTTCCTCTGAGATACTGAGTTAACAACCAATCCACCTGACTGTTTGATAAGGCGATAGATTCCTGTGCTAATACACCAGCCCCATATCCGTAAGAGGCAAATGCTTCTTGATTTACGAACCATCTGGATTTTAGCGGTGTGGTTGTGTTTGGTTCGGGCTCGATAATAAAAACATCTCCAGTAGATATCTTCTTGTATAGAAGATTCCGGCCTGCAATAACAGGAATTGTGTTATCATGAGTTGGCGTTGAAGGGTTGGCTAGTGCGTTGACTACCGCTATTGGATAGACGTATATCTCAGAACCCCATGTTGGGAATAGGTTGTTAAAAGCCGTTGCTGTTCCCTGCCATTTCCTGCCATATTGTGTCTTATAAACCGCGGCTGCATCAGGATTGGTTGTACTGATGTTTCTAGGACGTTTAACAAGCATTCCGATATCTATCGCCGGTCTGGGAGCTACGCTAAAGGAACATTGACTTCCTGTTCCTGAAACATTGAACCACTCAGTCCCGATGTTTATCTGAATTTGCCCTGTATATGAGGTAGTAGATCCTCCCGTAAGCTGATTATCCATGAGGTATCCTCTTTTGTCAAACAAGCTACTAACCTGTCCGGCTGCAAGAGTCATGGGTGTTCCTAAAGTTATTCTGAAATTAGTAGAATTCCCGCCAGTTACATACACTCCAACATCGTCGAATGTGATAGATGTAGAGCCATTATTTTGAATTTTAAAACTGGCTTTGAAGTTTTTCTCAGACTCGTAAGGCTCCAATCCGCCATACTCTGTTGAGCTGGGTAATGCAAAAATTGTTGAAGGGTTAGATCTTGTAGCTGTGCAAGACAGACTTTGAATTACCCCTACTCCACTGGTTGAGATTATGAATGTCCTGGTGTTATAACCACCCCATGATATAGTTTGCTCGTAGGTTAACTGAGGGTAGTTAGAGGAATTTGGGGTGGTTTTAATAGCACGCACACCCCATGTATAGGTACCTGGCGACCATCCACTAGTAGAAACCGATTGACTTAAGGAGGTTGGCTCTTGATTAAACAATGGCGTCGCATTTAAATCAGTACCAGCAACAATTCTCACATTGTATCGATTAACTGGGCTATCGGAAGATGCATTCCACTGAAAACTGATAGCACTATTTAAACTTACTGATGCCCCGTTTGCAGGAGAGGTTAGCGAAGGGGCAGAAGGAGGCACATCAACAACAAACTGACGATCTGAAGAATATGACCCCCACCCAGCGGCATTACCCGCCCTAACCTGCCATATATAAATGTTGGGGCTCCAGCTTGTACAAGGTGTAGATATAGACGTTGCGCTACCAACCGATTGATTGTATACAGGACTTCCCGATGCTCCAGAGGGAAAGATGTATAGCCAATAATTAGTAGCACCGCTAACAGGTGACCACGAAAATGTTATTGAAGATGTATTGAATCTATTATAAATAGAATAGTTGCTTGGAGAATTGAGCGTGGGTGGGGGTGGTAGAGCTGGATTTATGGTGAAACTTCTACTTGTCCATTGCCCCCAACCCATAGTATTCTCGTAGGTTGTTGAGTTATAACCAGAGGGTGTCTGTTTTATCGCTCTCACTGACCATGTATGTGCACCTGTCGTATAAAATGCAGTACTCATAGTTTCTGTTACTGGGGAAGTGGCTGGATCAATTATTCGTTCTTGTACACCTCCAGAAGTGTTTATCTTAAAAGCGTACCTCGCTGCACTGGGAACAGAGTTCCATGAAAAACTTACTACATCATTAATCGAGCATGTATATCCCGATGAAGGGGATGTCAGGGATGGAGCATTGGCCGGGAGATCAACTATAAACTCTCTGGCGGGAGATGAATAGCTTGTCCACACCCCGGTTGTACCAGCCCGAACCTGCCAGATATAAATATTTGGGCTCCAACTGGAGCAGGATATGGACGCGGAAGTGTTATTGCCCACAGATTGATTAAAAACTGGACTTCCTGATGCCCCCGCAGGGAATACGTTGACCCAATATTCTGTAGCTCCAGAGACCCCAGACCATGAAAGAAGTATTGATGATGTATTGTTTCTATTGTAGATTGAGTAGTTACTAGGTGAGCTCAGATTTGGGGGGATAATGTAGGTTATTTTCACGGAAACACTGTTTATGGTTGGTCCGTATGGTGAACCGGAAGCCGTTTTAAAGCGAAAAAAATACGAAGAGTTGGCTGCCTGTCCATTCCAGTTTGTATACGAAATGTATCCGTAAGTACCAGGATTCCCAGATGGCAGATTTCCCTGATTTACCAAGCTTAAACCGCCCGAATCACCAGGATCAGAACCCCTGTTAAATCTTGCAGATACATAGTTTTGCACCACACCGTAAGCAATATAGCTAAACTTAGCTTCAACCTTAGTAATGATGGCATTTGATGGTGCTCCAGATATGGAAACATGCAAAGTCTGCGATCCACCGATCGGAACAACCGCACCCCAGTTATAAGAACCCTCTATTGTATAAGCAAAAAATGAGGTAATCATCATCAGTAACATGCAGCACAGTAAAATACATTTTGTCATATATTCCCCTTTGACCTTATTGACACTATTTCATTAGCATCATTTTCATGATATTGAATCCATCATTTGATCTCATTCTGACGTAATACAGTCCTGATGCAACAGCCTGATTATCGTTGTCTCGGCCGTTCCAAGTTATAGAATGCATTCCAGATTCCTCAATCCCTTTTTTTAAATCCCTGATCAATTGTCCGGCAATATTGTATATTGAGATATCAACCCAACCAGGAGACTTAAGACTATATTGGATAGTCGTTTCAGGATTAAAGGGATTTGGATAATTCGGATACAATCTGGTTATTAGCGGTGTCACAGATGGATCGTCATTGACAACAGGAATGGATACAGTCCAAATTTGCTCAACTGTAGCAATCCCATCGGTAACAGCAACTTTAACTATGTGTGTACTGGACTGAGTAAACTGATATTCAAACGTACTCAAGCTAACATTTTGATTCACTTCATTGATAAACCAGCTGTATGAGATGTCGCTATCAACATCGCTTGCGATTAAACTAAATAACTGTGTATTGTTTAGTTGCAATGTCAAAGTGGTGTCTTCAGGTGAAAAACTACTGATTATAGGGGCATCATTGACAGGACTCACTATGATGTTAGTGCTGTCAGAAGCTATAGCTCTTCCCATGTTATCGCTGACAGTAAAAATCAAATGTTCAATACCATTCCAGTTTAGCAGTGCTCCCAAGGTAACATCTAAACCGACAATTGCCACTGTTACATTGACATTACCACTTATCGTCAGTGTTAGATTGGCATTGTCTATATCACTGGCAAACAATGCCACATTAACAGGCAAATTCTCATCCTCTGCGAACGTAAATGAAGGTGGCAAGTCTATTGAGGGGGGATCATTAACTGGCGATACATTCACGCTAGTTTGACCTGTGGCAGTCAGTGCTCCATCACTTACAGTAAAGCTAACCGTCTCAGTTCCATTCCAATTGTCTGTAGCAGTCAACGTAGCGTTTAACCCACTTATTTCTACCGATACATGCTCACTATTCTGAGAAGTAATAGTCAGATTAGGGCTATCCACATCACTCACAAAAGGTGTCATGTCCACTACTAAACTACCATCCTCGGCAAAGGTGAGAGAATTGGGCAGATTTATCTCCGGTGCATCATTAACGGGGTTAATCAACAGTACAAACGCATCTGTGCATGTTGCCCTGTTCTTTGATGCTCCGCTTCTTACTAAAGCCAGTGGAGGGTATTGATCATTTGCCTCAACGATAACATTGACTGTACCGAAGACGTCCGTTATTGAATAAATGGTAAGGTTATTATTCGTGATTGTTGCATTCACCCATGCTGGATCAACTTCAACTGAATAACTCAATGCATCCCCATCTCCATCCTGGAAGTGATTGCTGAGATCAATCACTATAGGTGTAAAATCTTCATTTCGTACCACATCGGGTAGCGGCAGGATTACAGTCGGGGCCTGATTTGTAACGTTAATCATATCCGTCATGGTAATAGAATTAGATGTGTTGTAAGCATCACTTACCGTCAATGACACAGAATATACTCCACGGCTTGTATAAACATGAGTTGGATTTTGCAAAGTTGAAGTCGCTGATCCATCTCCAAAGTTCCATGACCAATTTGCTATAGGCCAGCTACCAGATATTGATGTATCCATAAATTCAACGTTCAATGGTGCCACACCAGTGGCCGGACTAGCAGTGAAATGTGCCGTAGGAGTTGTTGCTTCTACTGTTATTACTATACTGCTTGTGGTCAGTTCCTCATTATCAAGCCAGTCGATAGCTTTCACGGAGACAGTATAATTACCTGGCGTTAAGTCTGTATAGTTCCAGTTCCAGTTTACGCTACCCTGCACCTGAGATAAAGCAGTATATACTGTGTCCCATACTCCTCCACCGTTCTTGGATAGCTTCACATACTTCACTCCGATACCGGCATAATTGCCAATGCCATCTGTAGCAGTACCACTAACAGCAACTGAGTTACCTTGCACTACATAGCCGTTATCAGGGGAAGAGATTAGTGACGTAGGGGCTGAACCATCTACATGGATCAGAGTCGGAGCAGTTCCTGAGAGTCTTTCATTAGGCACTTGAGCATTATCAAGTGCTTTTACCCTGATCGAATAAGCATTATCGGGAAGCGATGTCTGTACTGTTGTAGAAGTGACTGTGGGTAGGATATTGTTGCCAACTTGATCTCCGTTTACTATCAGCTGATAAGCAGACAATCCTGATACCGTATCTGAACTGGGACTCCAGCTAATTGTTGGCTGTCTGTTAGCTGTCCAACCACCTTCCACAGGCTGAAGAATGCTGAAGACCGTTGGTGCAGAACGGTCAATGGTAAATTGATCTTGTAGCGTTGTAAGTTGCATCACATTACCTGCCATGTCCGCTGCTGATGCTACCTTAACGGATGCAAGCCCTTCAGGAGTGGTTGAGGTTATAGTTGCGACACCTGACCACACTCTGGTAGATGCATTGTATCCCGTCTGAGTTACTGAGATGTAGTCACTTGGGCTTGCCCCTAAGGGAATGATTGTTACCACAGGAGAAATGTTAGGGTTTAAGCCCGCTGTGATTTCGGTAAAATTAACCTGCACACCCAAATCAGTTCTTATATTCGTAATCTGAGGATTTACCGAAATGGTGCTAACTGTGGGTGCAACCGTATCTATAATAAAGGTTCCGGCGTTCTGATTCGGAGCCATCGTATTGTTGTAATTATCCGTTATCCCTGTTACATGAACAGTTCCTGTGCCGTTCTGCGTTGTTCCCGTAATTGTAGCTGTACCCACCCATAGATTGCCTGAAAACGAGGTTTCCGAGAAATTCACTACAGAACCATTAGGTGTGGTAAACCAGATTGTGGGGTGGATAGAGTTGTTAAGCCCGCTACTATTCACCGTAAACAGTGCATTGCAGGTTACTGTCCCCACCTTGGCAGGATTTGGTGTAACGGTTATGGATTGAACCGTAGGAGGGTTCAAATTCACGGTTACACTTGTAGTTAAAGGTGAAGTTTCAACATTGCCGGCACTATCAGTAGCACGGCTTTGCAGCGTAAATGTGCCGGAAGTATATCCTGTCCAAGCATATGTCCAAGTGTTAAAACCCGTTCCAGTATTTACAGTATTAAGCCAGCTACCATTATTTATTCTAATTTGCACACTTCCAACACCTGATGAACTGGTGCCAGTCCCATCGGAAGATGTGCCGGAAATGGTATATGATAAACCACCAATGGTTGAATTATTAGTTGGTGCTGCTATAGCGGAAACTGGCGGTGTAAGGTCCAAACCGAAACTGAAAGTTGCAGATGACCAGGTAGAGTTTCCTGCTCTGTCATAAGCTTTAATTCTCCAATTGTGCGTTCCCATAGTTAACGCAGCAGCCGGTTGGATTGTATTTAAGGTGGGCGAAATGTTACTGATTCCAGGAGAGCTGGTAGAGCCATCAATTTCCAGCGCATAATGGTCAATTCCGGAGCTTACATCCGTTGCTGCTCCCCAAGTAAGCTGAGGGCGGTTAACATTAAGCCATGCACCTGTGGGAGGGGAGATAAGATTAAAAGCAGTAGGCGCTATAGTATCTATAACAAACGTATGGGTTGCGTTCGGCAACATCTGGTTATTGATGTTATCCTTGGCGTTCGATACATTGATTACGGCAGTTCCATTCAAATCAGATTGTGCAATGGTAGTCTGCCCTGTCCACGTATTACCTTGATAACTGGTCTGAGTAACTGCTCTGGCTGTTCCTCCGGCAGGGGTTATGGTCACGGTAGGGGTTACAGAATTATTCATTCCGCTGCAATGTGCACCAGTCTGGAACACTATGGTAAAATTGACAGTTCCCGCTTTGGCATAGTTGGGACTGGCATTCAAGCTCTGGATCACAGGGGCAATTTTCTCCACAAATACTGGTAACGAGTATGGTGGAGCCTCTACATTGTTATTCATGTCCGTGGCTCTAGTTTTGATCGTTACACTCCCTGTCTGATACCCTGTCCAGTTATACTGCCAATTATACACATCTCTATTACCATCCTGACTGTGAATGTTGCTGTTGCTTGCTAACAGATTACTCTTATTACCAATTCTCTCTAGCTGGGTGGTCTGGTTCACCGCAAATTGTGATTCGCCTCGTGTGCCAGACCTGCTATTATGAGTAGTTAAAAGCCAATTGTTCCCTCCATCAAAGCTTATCTCCACTTTCTGGACTCCCGATCCTCCGGTGTTATCGCTTGCGGTACCGGAAATCAAATAGCTAACCCCTCCTATATATTGATTTACTAAGGGATTAATTATAGACGAGGTTGGCGGGGTTGTATCTACGTCAACTATGAAAGCCCCATAACTTGAAGAGCTTTCGCCGGTTGCATTATCATAAGCTTTTACGTACCAACTATGATTTCCATTGGCTAAGGCAGAAGGAGCTTGGTAACTTACAATTGGTGCATTGATATCCGCAGGAGTAACGGTTACAGGAGCTAATTGATCTATGTATAATCTGTAGTGATGCACCCCTGTGCCGGCATCAGAAGATTTTTGCCATGTCATCATAGGACGGCTAACTGATACTATTTGATTATTAATTGGACTTGTTAAAATGGGCTGGGTAGGAGGATTCCAGTCTCCAATGGTTGTCCATACTGCTGTGCTTTGTTTCTTGTTGCCAAGATTATCCACAGCATATACTTTCCAACTGTGTGAACCTTCACTAAGCCCCATAGCGGGAGTGGAAGTTGCTTGGCTGAGGTTATCAACGCTGATAACACCATCTATCCAGAGCTCATA
>JAQUJJ010000300.1 GCA_028681035.1 Candidatus Cloacimonadota bacterium | reverse complement strand
AAAAACCATGAGTAGATCTCAGTGCTCCCCCATCCGAAAAGATAATAACTGTTAATCTCTTCATAGTCGCCGCTCTGATCACCGTCACTATCAGCTCTCCAGGGATCGGTTCTTAACGCCCGCTCCTCTCCATCGGTCAATCCATCATGATCGGAATCAGCACTATTGGGGTCGGTCCCATATGTAACCGCATTAAAAACTGTGTTCGAGTACGTGTTGTCAAACAGTTCGTCATAATCGGAGATTGCGTCCCCATCGGTGTCATTGGTGTATATGTTGGTGAAATAGAGCCGTTTCTCACGTCCATCGGTGATGCCATCGCCATCCGCATCGTTTATCAACCAGCAATCATAGAAACGGCTTTGACGGTTGGTATGCCCATCGTAATCAATCCACTCGTGGCGGTTGGTTGAAAGGTCGATTGTTACTGTCTCCGCCACACTCCACGCGCCTGTACTGAGGTTGTCGCAGGTGAAGATCTCGAGTTTATTAGTGGCAAGTCCGCTATCCGGCCAGCCGATGGTCAGTTTGACGGTGTTGTTGGTTTGCTGCTCAACCGCGGTGAACATCAGGTTGGTGACCGCCTGCGTTGCCGGAATGCGCGTCATCGTGGATGATTCCAGTAGAGCGAGCTGCATGTCAACTACCTTTTCTTCGACATAGCCCGCTAAATCCACCTCGCCGACAATGACCGTGTAACGCATGAAAATACGGGAGGGATCAAAGGTGGAACAGAGATATTCCTGAAAATAAGAGGGGTAAATATCATAATCAGGGTAGATTCTGCGAACAACCCAATCGGAAGAATAGCCCTCTTGCCGGGCGATACGGGCCAGCTCGACGCCGTAATCATTTTCAATAACCAGATCCCGTTCGGAACTCTTTGCATCTTCATAAATCCAGATAATGGAACTGAACCTGCCGCTCTCCTCCGAACTGATCAGATTTTGAAGGAATTGTTGCGAAAAAGCGTTTTTATCGGGAATATAGATGGTGGCACCCGGTTGAAAGAGCGTGAAGTCAGCTGCGGGAGGGGCGATATAGGCGAAAATATTCTGATCACTCAGATACTGATCCACCAGATCCTGAACGCAAAGAGTTTCAGTGGCACTCAGATGATCATAAAGCCGGAGATAAAGTTTATCCAGATTGATCACTTTATCCGCCCGCGAAATCAACACGGTTAATGTGAGAGTCAGCGTGATTGCGCTCGCTATTAAAGCCAGCGACCTGAGAGATGATGCCAAACCAGCCCGCGATTTGAACCTTGCTACAAATCGTTTATACACCGATGCTCCTGTTGAAATTTGCCGAACAAAATATAACAAGCTGCCAAGCTAGGTATAGTTGACTGACTAACTAACTCCGCCTTGCCACTATCATTAATAATGAGAGGAAGTTTACTCTCACCCCCGCCAGAATGCAACAGAAAATATTTAAACCATTATTGTCCCCACGTATACGTTATTCCTCCTGAGATTCCAGCTCCTCCGCCAACTGCTCCAAACCTCCCGCAAGACCAATTGGGTCATTCGATAGCCAAGCGTCCAGTGTCAGAAGAGTACCACTGGGTCCGGAAACCGTAAAAATAAAAAGGCTACACCTCTTTATCAAAATTAGCTTCCCGAAAATTACTTGCCTGAAGGATCAAACCATCAAGAGAATCGTTAACAACTTTCTGATCACAGCGTGCCAAAAATTGATGCAACCTCTTCTCTAATTCTTCTTTTTGATATTCACGAGGCTTCTTATCTCTGAATCTAACAAATCCTTCATGTTGAAGAGTCGGCAACAATCTAAACAACCCAGATTTAGGTCGACAATCCTCCCCAACCAAATATGCCTCTACAACAAAGCCATCAGAATCGAAAAAGTCATACTCTTCATTTTTAACATCAAAAGGCTCAATTTCGCTTATTGCGTCTTCCATTGTTGAAAACACATAGATATCACCTTTGTCATCACATATTAAGGGCCATTTCATCAGAATCTATCTCCAAGTCCTGTATCTGTACTCCGTGTGTCCCAAGGGCGATGCCGTTTAAGACTCTGACCAGGACGTGTTTTCCCGGTTATTGGATCGACACCTCGCCTATGATAATGTGGATATTTCCCTGTTTTATGCCCTGCACGATTACCATACGGCGCAATACGAGTATTATCGCCAACTTTGTATTCTTTTCCCCTAGCTGCCCCTGAAGCAACCTCAAACATAGTAGCAACCGCAATGGCTTCCTCTCCTACAGCTCTTGTAGTGCCTTGAATTGATCCCATATTTATTGCTGCATCTGGTGACAACCCTGATTTTTCAAAATCTCTTGCTGCATCAACACCAGAACGCAAAGCATTTACTATCCATTGTGATAACCAACCGGTAATGGGATCCAATTGATTGATAGCTTGATCAATAGCATCCATCCGTTTACCATATCTCTCCTCGCAAAACCCCCAAGGATCAACAAAATTCACCGGGTTGTTGCCGCAGAACACATACAGGTTCAAACCGCCCTCAAGGCCTATTGGATCTTTACTGATCCAGCGGCCAACGCTTGAAAAGTACCACCGCGCTCTAAAGTTGTAGAGGCCGGTTGCATAGCTGTATTCACGTCCTTGCCATAAATAACGCAAGCGGAATGATGAGTTCTGAATGCTGAGTGATGAGTTAAGAGGGGTGCTCCAAGCGTTGTAGGCGACAGTCATCACGGTGCTGCCGGAATCATCAATTAGGGCGTGGACGGAGTTGAGGTGGTCTTTGACGGCATAGTAGGTGTTAGTGGTGTTGCCATCATAGACCGCTACGGCCAACAAATTGTCAATGCCAGAACCCCAGGTGTAGGATGCAAGAAGATCACCACTGGCTGTATAGTCCGCAATGCATTGAGCACCGTTATAGGCATGGAACACAACACCATTAGCGTTAGATGTGGACAGTCTGTTTCCAAGCGGTCCCCATGTGTTGGACTCAGCGAAAACTCCGTTTGTACTGACGGAGGTCAGCTGGCCTTGGCTGTTCCACGCCAGATCCAACGTCACACCATTCTGCACCATATTTGTGATGTTTCCGGACGAATCGTGAAGCACTCCATCAAGTTTGTTGTGTGTGTAAGTGTAGCTTGACCCGCCGGCTGAGAGGCAGTTGCCCGCAAGATCGTAACTATAGCTTACGGCTGCATCGGAGTTAAGCTTTTCGGAAAGCAATCTGCTAAGATTGTCAAAAACATAGCTGTTGGTGATTGCTATGCCACCTACAACACTGACTTTC
>JAQUJJ010000299.1 GCA_028681035.1 Candidatus Cloacimonadota bacterium | reverse complement strand
CACAATCTCATGTCACTAGGGTCGGCAGATCCAACTGAGCTCTAAAGCCCCCCCCACTTTTGCGATTCGTCCAGCCAAAGAGACTAGCACCAGTGAGTAACCCAGAGTATAGGAAATCTTAGATTCCCTCTGGAGAGGGTGGCTATTATAGGAGAGATTAAAAATGGCAAAAATTGGATCATCCTCTATTAGATCTGCCATTAAATCTGTCTTAGGAAAGCAGCATGTACAATATCCAATAATATGGCAACACCGTGGCTCCAGCCAGTACATATGAAACAGGCAGCTAGCTTAAGCTAGCTGCCTGAAAAGACAAACCTTGAATTACAATAAGGCAGAGCTTGGTGGGTTTGTGCTAACAATTAGACCATTATCCAAATCGAGGAAGTACTGCTCCAAACAGTAGTACTTCCGCACGTGCAAGAGAATGTCAGCCAATGTGCCATGCGGCAGCGCCTGCCTAACAAGCTTTTCACCTTCAAGCTTGTCGAATGCTTCTTGATCAAGACATAGCACCTCAAACAAGCTGAGGCTCATACCCGCTGACAACGTGATTTCCAAATTTGCAACCAGCAAATCGCCCAGTAGTTCACGAGTGAAAGCGCTTTTCCCCTCAACTTTCCGAGCATGCATTTCCTCACACATCTCGCGCCTCTTTCGGCATACCCGAGCTTTAGTAAACTCTCTACATCCCAAAGAGGATCGCAAGTCTTCACTTGTTAAACCTACAGACCCCATTAGAACGGCAAGGGCCTCAGCTCTTTGCTGTTCATCTGGCTCAGTTGGAATCTGAATCTCTCCCGTTGCTAGCTTACTCAACCACACCGCTGGAAGATCTACAGCCTTTAGGAGGCTCAAGACTTCATCTTTTGCTAACCTGTTCATCACAGTCCGCCTTTCTGTCAGAACCTGCCCAGCGTTTACTGGGCTACAAAAACCCATCTAATTGTAGCATTTAGCACAGGGTAGTACAGTAGTTCCACTTTTGTGCACGGGCAAAACGGCTCTGAGCTTCAGTTGCAAGCCGCAGGCAACTTGGCGAGGTAACTTGGGGCAGGTAACTTGGGGCCACCCTCCATTGAATCTACCAGTGTAGAATAAAATCGGTGAGATACCGCTCGAACAGGGCGTTAGATCCAAACACTTGCATCAAGTAGTTTAAAGCTTAGGCCTCCTGATGTGATGTGGGTAGCTTGGGGCCACCCGTCATTGGATCTACTACCCAGTAGTCAATGCTTCAAGTGCTTCAAAATAGATCTACGGATTTCAGAGGAAAACTCTGCCTCAAGATAGCCCTAGGGAATTGGGCTAAAACTCACCTCTTTACAAGAGTAATACTACCCTCCCCTTATAATTGAATCCATTAAGCTTCGATCTGATACTGACCAGATCGAGGTTATATCGCTAGTCTAGATAAGTCAGCACCGGTGAATAGTCCAAACAATAGCTTCAACTACAAATTTTGTCTGACCGATACTGGGATAACTATAATCAGAACAAGAATTGGATATTTGTCACTATTCGCCTTCATTCATGTCAAGACAATGTCTACACACCACGTCCAAACACATTACTTAAAATGGATCTTGCGCCAAATCTACTCAATCACTGCAGACAAGCGTACCACTAGATCATACGCGGCCTGAGCGGTAGAGGCAATTTGAACAAGCGGTCCACCTATCTCTTGAAAGAAGGCTTGACCAGTTTTTGAACAACCTAAAAGAATCACAGGTTTTTTCTCTTTGATCGCCAAACAAATTTCTGAACTAGTACCAGGCCCAGTTCCACACGCTACCACAACATCGCTGGTCAGTACGTTGACATGATTTCGAGCTGAACTAAGTGCAGTTACAATGCGAATATCCGCCGCAGGAGACATACTGCTATGATCAGTGGACGGTAAAATCGCCAGGGTTTGCCCACCTCCTGCTTTGGCGCCTTCAAGGGCAGCGTGCATTACTCCACAATTGCGTCCACCGGTGAGTACCACCCAACCGTCAGCAGCCGCCAACTGGCCAAGTTTGAATGCTTGCTCAATTATTTCCGGCGACGCACTTTCACCTTCACCCATGATTCCTAGTATTTTTTTCGGCACAGTCCCTCCACTCTACATATCCTCTTCCCTCAAGCAGCTATCATTGAAATACCACATCACCATTGCCGGTTCTCAGTTTAGTCTGACTTAGGGTCTTTTCAGCTTCAACAATTTAACGGCCTTACGATAACTTTTACTAATGCAGAGCGCCCCCCTTCCGATGTTTATTGGCCTAAACCGATCGCAACTTAGCAGTTTGAACATTTCAATTAATAGGGAAAGTAGATTCTTCAAAGCGATGATGCAAGGTGATATTGATAAGCAATAGGTTATCATTTGATATTTTCCCAAATTCCCTAGCAACATTTATAAAGGTGGTGATGAAGCAATCTTCTTTATGTAAACTTGTTTTTCGACAGTCTTAGGCCCCCATTGAGGTAAGGCACTGTCAATTTGATCAAACCTTCATTCGTCTCTACCATCATGACTATGACCAGGCGTAGCAACGAACAAGTATGAAGGAAATATGCTCGCGACATTCGTTCGCAGCCTAATTTCTCGGTTAAAAAGGGAAGACATAAAGCCCACTTATGGACCCGCTGTCATCGCCGAGCTTGAGTTCCGAATGGCTTCACACCGCCCATGGACAAGTCTTCCAGCAAGTCCAACGGCCTGACTGAATTTACAGAAAATAAGTTACACTATCCGTAAATCATGGCCACCGGACCGTACAACTCCATTTTAAAACCAGCCAATTAAGTATTTAATCTTCTAGCACCCACCCCACCCAGCTCTTAAAGATCAGCCAAGAGCCAATCTGATAGAAACTATAGCTACCTGATTGTTGAACATGTAATTATAGTGATAATTTGTTAATAGTAGCCTTGAATTAATTGTTGCAAGTCGCCGCTCTCGCAGAGGAATGGCAACATAGGGAAGTAAACAAAAGCTTACACAATTGGAGGTATGGGCCAGTGAAGCCTTTACGATTACTAATTGATAATATCAGTCAGCTAATATGTTGGCTAAAAAAGAATCAACGGATCAAACTTTCTGATTCCGCCATTCCAGTCAAAGTGAATCTGGGATGTGGACTCACCGTAGCGAAGGGTTGGATTAACATTGATGGAAGTTTGAATGCCTTGTTTTCATCCTGCCCAAAATTTGTCTTAAAGTTAATTTATCGACTAACTGGGGCAAGCAACTATTATTCATGTGAAGACTATGTATCGTTACTAAGTAATTATCGCTTT
>JAQUJJ010000097.1 GCA_028681035.1 Candidatus Cloacimonadota bacterium | reverse complement strand
CATCTGGGAATTGAAGGACAAGGCTGTCAACATCCTCAAACTCGCCTATATCTTCAGGTTCATAATTCAAGGCATCTCGATAATTCTCAAAAATCCCAATGTAATCAACAATGCGCCCGAACGCTTTAGAGAGTTTTGATATCGGGTCATCGTAAGGTCTGTTTGTTCTGGCAACTGCTTGTAAAAGGTTATGGTCACGTAATGGGCTGTCTAAATACATTGTTTGTTCAATCGGAGCGTCAAAGCCGGTAAGAAGCATATTGCATACTATTAACAACTTGAGGTTGTTACCATTACGGTGTTCTTCAGGAGTTATTCTCCTTTTAAATTGAGATATAAGTCTTTTACGTTCTGTGTCCTCTTTATAGTGGGGGCTGAAAAGATCGTATTTATCACTATCATCATACTGCCCAGTAGAGAAAATGATTGTCATTTCAGAATGGTCGAAGTACTTTAGTAACTCATTATAGTAAAGGACGCAAGCTTCTTTGTCACAAGCCACAATCTGAACCTTGAATCCCTGAGGTTCAACGATTTCTCTGAAGTCATTTGCAATATCAGAAGCCAATACAGCTACCCTCTCCGGGTGTTTCAAGAAAACCTTCCAAGGTTGGGCTCTCTTCTCAACTAAGCGTTTTTGATCCTCTTCCAAATCTTGAGTTATCTCTTCATAGCCTTGTTTAAGCTTCTCTTTATCGAGAAAAAACCTTTGAGGTCCATAAGTGTAACGTATTGGGACAGTAGCACCATCATCGATAGAGTCTTTGATGCTATACCTATCCAAATAGTGCTCAAAATGCTCCTGTTTCTTCTCACCGAATACTTGGTATGTTTTAGGGATTGGAGTGCCCGTAAACGCAAATTTGCGTGCGTTGGGCAAAACACTCATTAATTCGGTGTGAAAATCCCCATATTGAGTTCGGTGTGCTTCATCTATCAATACAATAACATTATCACGAAGGTCAATCCTATCACCGAGTTCAGCAAATTTCTGGATAGTAGTAATAAAAACTCCTGAAGGAGCTCTTGAGATTATCTGTTTAAGATCACCAATATTATAGACCGGGCGAGCGTTAGGAAATATGCAATCTTCAAATGTGCCACCTATCTGTTCTCTTAAGTCTTTCCTATCTACCACGATATATACAGTGGGGTCTTTTAATTCTGGCGCATGGCAGAGCTTGTACGCAGTATAAAGCATTGTTAGGCTTTTACCTGAACCCTGTGTATGCCAGATAACACCTTTTTTTTGATTTGATTCTATGACTCGGCTTACTATTTTATTTGCTGCTCTTAGTTGCTGGTATCTGGATACCTTTTTGATTACTTTACCTTCGGTTCGTTCGAACACGATGAAGTTCTTAAGTATGTCTAAGATTCTCGCAGGCTGTAATAACCCAACTATTCCCAACTTCATCCTTTCCATCACTTCACCATTAGGATATCTCCCTACCTCAAAATGCTGAAGTCCATCAGTAGCATCAAGACGACTACCGCATAAGTCATTTGTAGGATCAAGTATTGGATTAGATGCTGAGTTATCCAAGGAGTCATCTTTCCACTCATTAAAATATGATGCTGATGCTCCTGGAATGCCAAACTTGGCTATTCTCCCATTACATGCTACCCCAAAGAGATTACTCATGAAAAGCTTGTCTGATCTCTGTTCATAGGTGGAAAACTGTTTCACTCCTTCAAGCCAGTTAGTGCCTTTTCTGGCACATTGCTTTGCTTCAACACACACTAAAGGAATACCATTTACAAGCAAAACTATATCAGGTTTTACTATTTTAAAGCCTTGTACCATATATTGATTGGTTACAATAAAGCTGTTTTGCCAGATGTGATTAAAATCAATAAAATGTATATCTCTGTCTTCTTTATCTATAGTTATTGTGACACATTTAGCCAGTTTATCCAGAAAACTCTCATTCCCCAAGATTGGACTCGGATTTCGCAAATCATGGATTAACAACTCAACAGCTTGCTCGGCAACAGAAATTGGAATTGAATTCAGTTCAGCAACTTTATTAACTAAAATGGGCATAATGATAGAACTGGATAATGGGCGTTTATACACTTTTAGATCATCACTGCTTTGGCTCACCCATCCCATTTTGCTCAACCAATCAGCCACTGGTTTTTCAACTACATTTAACTCAGATAATGTATTCATATCAACCTCACAATAACACTGTTAGGGCCTAGACTTATTTATTACCGAGATTTGTTTATTAGATAACTGCATCTTACCAGTTATCAGATTCTGTAAAAGCGCTTGTTTTAGTCTTCTTAACTCAGCCATTTTGAGTGTCTTATCACGTAATGATAATTCAAACATGTCCAAAATGCTTACGATCTGCTCTTGCACTTCAGGGCTCGGGTATGCTATACGAACTTTGTGAACATCATTTCTGTTCAGCGTTGGTACTGTCGTACCAGCATGATGCTGTTCAAACTTCATTCTGTTAATCAAATAATATATGAATTTTGGGCAATTATCTTTAAAATCCTTTATATACAAGCTTGTATTGTGAGCCCAGAAATCTGTTTCAATGTAAAAGACCTTACCAATAGTACCTGACCTACCCGTGATTACTCCCGGAGCTTTTACAAAATACTCATTATGATATATTTGGACTCCATTAGACTTAACTACTGGATAATCGCCGGGGATAACTTCATTATCAGTAAGATCTTTTCCCCTTTGCAGAACTGCAAGTTGCTTAAACTTCCCAACAGACCAATCCTTAGGTACCTTACCGATTTTTGCATCTACTACAAACTCCTCTTCCTCTCTATATAACCCATCTGGTTTAAGTTTCCCCGTCATGAGGTTCTGTTCAAATGCAATCTTAACTCTTTCTAAAGCTAGTGTACTTGCTTCAATAGCATCTATGGCTATATCTGTTTTTTTAACTAAGCACGCTATAGCGATTTGTTCTGATAAACCATCAATCGAAAATGGGGCTGGTATTTGTATCCGTAGATTTCCTAATGGTCTAGTTCGGATTTCTTTGAAAGTCGTGCCTTGAGCATATCTGAGAAGTAAATTTGTATGGTATTCAAACCAGTACTTAATAAACATATTATATGCATGCTCGTTGACTACAATTCCCGTAATTCCTTGCTTAGTACACAAAGGAACTTTGGCTATACCAACTAATCCAATAGTTGCTCCAGTAGATAGGATTATTGTTTCTGCATCCCATAATTTTGCAGAACATGAGCGAAAGCCACTTTCAGTGAGCTTATCTTTTGTATCGTAAATTTCAGATTTTATGTCACCAATAACAACCCATGGGATACAACCATTAAAATGACCATCAATCAAAGTAGATGGGGTTCCACCATCTCCCATTATTTCAACTATTTGCTTTAGTCTTAACTCTTTCCACTCACTCACTGAATAATCTCCAGCAGATCTATGAGAGACTTTATTTGTTCATCCTCTTTCGCTAGACAATCTTTAAAGCCCTGAATAGCCGTTTTCAGATCGATTTCTTCCTCAGGTTCAAATGTATCAACATAACGTGGCAGATTGAGATTAAACTCGTTTTCCTCTATCTCTTCCATATCGACTACCGAGAAATACTTTCTGCGCTTTTCGGGATCATTGAGCATATCAATAAGCTCAATTTCCACCTGAGATATAGCTAATCGTTCATGTTCAGCAAATACTTCTGCATCATTGATTCTCTGCTGTTTCTTATCCAGTAGCATAGTTAGTTTTTCCTGCGCTTTTTCAAGAGTGGTAAGCTCAGTCTTCGTTGGTTTCTTACCAGCTTCAGTTTTCACCTGAACCAATTCCTGGGTTTTTGTAGTCTTTTGTTCCTGTATTTGAAGATCTTCTGCAGTATCCAGTTCGATTTCGTTCAGTTTGAAATCCAAATCATCCTGGATTAGATTCATAAGTCTTTGTTTTTGCGAATCAATCCATATCTTCGCCTTATCAAGATCTCCCCATGATTCCAACATAGTTGATATTCTCAGAATATCGGGAGGTAATAGGGTGTTCATATTTGCTGATTCTTTGTACCATCCTTCTTTAGCAGCATTAACCATTAGGACCTTACCTTTTCGATCCTCAGGTTTTTGTTTGTTAAAGAATATGATTGATCCTGGTATAGTGGTGCCATAGAACAGGTTGGGAGGTAATACAACTATAGCGTCAATGATATCAATACCCTTATTGAATTCACCCGCGCTGTTTGCTATACCCTGAAGAAATCCTCGCCGAATCAAATACTCGTCATCTGCTTTGCGATTTTGTCCGTCCTCTTCCTCATTTTTTTCTGGTTGCCCACGAAATAGTACACCTTGGGGACAAACAACCCCCGCCTTACCAATATCATCAAGCGAGGCAATTATATGCTGTAAAAACGTGAAATCCCCATTAGAAAAAGGAGGTATGCCATAGATGAAACGTTCATAAGGATCATTGAATGTTGACTTGTCAGGATATTCGAGCTGAGGTGAGCCATCTTTCTTTAGAACAGCCTTGCCTTTATTGTCAGTTTTAGGCTTACCATTTTTCCACCAGTTTTCCTGAGAGAAAGGGAAATTAGCCATAACTAAGTCAAATGTTCTAATATGCAGTTCATTGTCCTCTTCCAGAAACTTAGGTTCTAAGATTGTATCGCCCTGCTTGATTTGAGCATCTAACCCATGCAAGATCATATTAATATTGGCTATTGCCCAAGTATTCCAAACATTTTCCTGGCCACAAAGCCGAATGTTTTTAGCAGAACCAGTCTCGCTTTTTACATATTTGGCAGCATTAATGAGAAATCCGCCTGATCCACAGGTGGGATCATAGAGCTGATTGCCTTTTTGAGGTTTTAAATAACGCACTATTATATCAACAACTTCCTGAGGAGTATAAAACTGCCCAGCTGTTGTACCACCTTTGTTTTCGTCTGCAAAACGTTTAATAAGGTATTCATAAGCATCACCCAATATGTCTACTGAGGCATTGCGATTACTTAGGTCTACAGGATCAAGGTAGTTTATTAGAGAACTAAGAACATCTGGCTGCAGTTTCTTGCCTCCAGAGCCATCTGGTGCTGGCTCATTCCAACGCACGGTGTTTATAATGCCTTTTAAAATTGGGTTTGTGTCAGAGATTGTGACAACTGCATGATTTAGCGTTTCGTTTTTCTTGTCAATTTGCGATTCTTTAACATCTTTCCAAAAGCATTCAGGCGGAATTATAAAATCATGCCTCTCACGGATTATCTTCTGTCTCTGCTTTTCATTGGGTTCAGTACCATACTGCCGAATGAACTCTTTAATCCCGTTTTCATTTTCCCATAGGTAGTTGTCCGAAAGACGTTTAAAAAAGAGTAGTGAGAGGATATATGCCTTGTAATCCTCAACTTTATCTCTTAGGATGTCGGCCATCCCCCAGAGTATGTTGCCTAGTGCTTGTTTTGATAACATCCGCTTCCCAACTTCTTAATATAATGTTAATATGTATGAGATAACTAATATAATAAGCTGCGGGGGATTACATCCCCCGCAGCTTGAGTTTAGAATCCCAATTGCTTGCTTATCCACTGCTCGGATGCAGCATGAAGCATTTCATCCCAATTATTGAAATCAGTTTCTTTTCTTACTAAGCAATCGAGGTCATCATTAGGGACTTCCTTCAGATCTGCTTGTGAATCAATATTAAATCCACCAGCCTCTAACATCTCGTTGATGCTTGAGAAGCGTGTATTAGATCGCATGAATTGCGCCGTAAAAAGGTCGTTTATCGGTACACTGTGTTCACCATTCAATTGTTCTGCTTTTCGAGCAATCGAATCCAGTTTTTTTACAATTGAATCAGCACCTTTAAGTTCAACTTTTAACATGCTTATCCCTTTGGTGGGTATGGGTCTTTGCCGTGACTATCACATTCCCTGATACGTCCATCACGACCATGGATAACGAGCTCAGAATGTTGTTTCAGACTTAATTCTCGGGCTTGTTCAATAGCTTCTTTCTGCGTTGGATGATGACCTGAAGCTCTTTGGCCACCTCCTTGTTTTACATTCCAGCCACCATTTGGTGCCGGAACCACATGGGTAGTCTTTCTCATTGACTACCTCCTTTGCTTTTTTTATTTCGCAGAAAGTTTCCCAGTCGAAGCTGCCAAATCACAAAGAACTTGACGGCAAACAAGGAAATCATATCATTGGCCTCGCTGAAAGGAAATGCCGATTTCCATGTCGACAGGGGGATGTAACTTCCTGTCGATTTCTTTTTTATGCTAGTGAGTAATACTCGTTTCCATATACTTTTCTAATCTCGTGATGACCTACCATTCTTGATAGAATCATCCAACGTTGGGTTTGGTATCGAATCCTCCCAGCAACAATTGCAGGATTAATACCAATATTTCGTGCATATCTCTCTACAGACTCTGGCGAAAAATTCCCCAGTCCGTTCATATAAAAAGCATTCCAACTATCTTCTGGAATTAGTTTGTTTCTGGCAAAAGCATCTGCTTCTCTTTCGTTATTGTCATCATCATCAATTACATCGAGATTTTCAGCTATTATCATATTGCTACTTAAATGGTGCAAGATATGCCCCAACTCATGGAATAGACAGAACCAGAAATTATCAACACGATCATGTCTTAGAGTGAGGGCAATAATTGGATTTCTTTTGTTTGGCATCATCATTGCTGCGCCGTCTATATGCGTTTTCTTTAGATGCGGTAGAATCACTAGTATTATGCCTAAGCTCAGTAGATAATCTCTCACCAACAAGGGACCGTCACATCTATTGCTGTAGTTTCTAATTGTAGCAATTGCTTCATCGGTCAGCATCGATTTGCTATAAGATTTTGGAGTTCTGACATTTGAAGCTAACTCTAAAACCATATAAATCCACGTAGCAAGAGAAACTTCATCGATGTTAGATCCTTTTCGTATGAGTTGTCTTTTATAAGTTGTACCATTAGAGAAAGCAAAGTCATAGAAAACCTTATTTGAAAAAAAGTTACTCAATAGCTCTTTTGATTTTTTTGCTACTCCACCAATGCTGCTTGCATAAGGTAGCCAATGCTTCCCGACAATCTCTTTTAGAGGGATTCTATTCTCCAACGTTGAAGTGGTAGAAGGCATCGAATTTGTCTTATATCTGAAAAACACTTCTGCAGGGATATCTAAGACCTCACTAAGTGATTTCATCATTTCAAATGTTAGATTTCGTTTACGATTTAGTACTTCGGAGACCTTAACTGGGCTACCGATATATGAAACTAAATCCCTTTGTTTCAATCCTTTTTCTCCCATTCGAATTTTTACTGCTTCTATAGGATCTAAGGTTCCTAAGTCGAATTTCTCGTCCTCATATTTTTCAATCAAAACTATCAGTAACTCCATAAGTTTGTATTCTTTACTGCCGACATTAGGGTTATGATCCATCAATATCGACAATTTTTCAGTAGCGATATGATAATCTTTAGCACTTTTAATGACTTTTAAATCAAAGCTCATTTTAATCTCCTTGGCGCTACGATTTTCTTTTGTTACTGATTCTTAAATACTCATCATGAGTATTAACTGAAATGACCATAACAGCTTTCATATTGAAGTTTACCTTAGCTAATAAACGATATCCGCCATAGTTTAAATCAAACCACCAATCACAATTTCCAATGTGACTAGCTTTTGGAAACGTTTCTTTGACATTATGGGGTGTTTCCCATGATTGTCCTTGTACAACTTCCTTCCATGTTAGAACAGCATTTTTCATTTCGCTATGTTTTTTAATGAAGCGGTCAAGGACGTCTTTACTTATCACTTTCATAGTTCATTATTTCTCACTAGTCCGATTTTGTCAAGAGGTATTTCATAAATATAGAACATTCTGTTGCACGGTACTTCCTAATTGTCGCTTTGACAATAAGGTAAACTCTAGAAGTTAGATTAGCTCTTAACAATAACATGTAGTCACTAATATTCTATCGCTCTTTTTTTCAAGTTATTTTTTGTCTCATCCTTGCCCATCCTGATTTGTCAACATACAGGGGAGTGCTTTCCTTGCTCCAGATCTATGATCACTCAAGGAATTAGGAGAAAGCATGACCGAAGAATTGATGAACCGAATCAAAGCTCAGTTAGTCAGACATGAAGGTCTGCGGCTGAAACCATATCGCTGTACCTCAGGGAAGCTGACCATCGGTATCGGACGCAATCTAGATGACCGGGGTATCTCCCAGAAAGAAGCCTATGCTATGTTAGAAAGGGACATTTTGGACTTCGAACAGCAATTATTGGATGAGATTCCAACCATCTACAAAGCATTGGATGAGGTTCGCCAGTCGGTACTGCTCAATATGTGCTTCAATTTGGGTATCAAGGGACTACTAGGCTTCAACAACACCTTGGCTTTTATCGGTGCTGGAGACTGGGAAAGAGCAGCCAATGGCATGCTGGCCTCCAAGTGGGCGAAGCAAGTGGGAATGAGAGCTATTGAGCTTTCGGAGATGATGAGGAAGGGCCAGTGATTCCCATCCCAGTCGAAACCGACGTTATGCTCGCCATCCTCAATCTGCCCAAGGAGATGTCCAACAATGGCATCTTCAAGGAGCATCAGGGCCTGGTTCTGGAGATAATCCACTCACTGGTTCTGCAAGAGCATTTTGATCGGGCAACTCACGATGACCTGCCTGAAGAGGAGCCTTTCCTGATTTCTTTTCGTTTTGGGTTTTCGTTTCTGATGCTACACTCAACTGCTGAGTTTCTCAATTTGAAGACCCTGGGCGAAGGAATAGTCAAGACCGTAGGATTAGACCAATCTGCAACCGAACTGCTCACAGGGAGCGAAATTGACGCCTTCAAAGCCAACCTTGAACTGAGAGCACTGACCATCATGCAAGCCTATCTCAACCCTACCGGTCTGGATCGCTTGAACGAACTCAAGCCCAGACAAGCTCGTCCAATCCGAGTAGGAGTTATCTGATGCCAGATCGTGATCTTACTTCTCCGGATGAACTGATGGTCGAGATCTACCGGGCTATTTATGCCGCTCTGGAGAGCCGACTGCATCTGATCGGTTCGGTTATCGATGCTGACTCCCGTAAGGAGATACTGGCACAGCAGATCTATGACAAGGGCGACTTCTACGGCAATACCGGCTATCTGCTCCAGACTACTGATACAGCCATGATCCTGAGAGTAGGCTCCAACGTCAAACATGAACCCTTTGTATTGGGTGGCAAAGTGCCTTCCTGGACTCCGATCGCTCCACTTATAGCTTGGGTCGAACGCAAACACCTGTCTTGGACTGATAGAGAGACAGGGAAAGCTCTGTCCGTAACCGAGATCGCCTATCTCATTAGGGGAAAGATCAAGCGGGAGGGCGTCGCCGCCCGTAATGTATTCGCATCAGTCATCTCCAACCGGGAGCAGTGGATCTATCAGCAGTTGAACGATATCGAGGTGAGCCTGTGACCGCACTTGAGAAGTACCAAGCCGAACGCAGCCGCATCTCCGAAGCACTGAAACTGGCAGGAGTTGCCGAGACTCTATACAACAAGGACAGCATCCCCAAGAACCTGCCCTGCGCCATTCTGATCCTCGATTCCGAGACAGGCAAGCATGGCACTTCCAGGCAGTATGTGGATACCGATATCGCCTGGACAGTCTTCCTGATCGTCAATGCACAGAATGTATCCGATCCAGACTCTGAACTATACTCACTCAAAGAGAAGTTCCGGAGTTATTATCAGAAGCTGATGAACCGAGATCTACCCAGTGTGGAATACTATACAAGCCGCATCGATGGCACCCGTTTGGTCAGGATCGCCAAGATTGACCTGCTGAAAAGCGGTGCAGGAGCATCTTCATGAGAGTAATGCGACTCGGTGCCTATAACCTGGCTATCAGCTCCGCATCTGATCTCCTGGAGAGCAAGTACAAGCCGGAATCCATTGATCTATCCAAGTATCAGCGGATCGGTAAGCAGTTGGTATCCAAGGCTTCCGAGACCAAGAAAGTGGTTTCTCAGCCCTACTCGATGAGCAATCTGCTTAATCTCCTGGATACCGATGAGTACCACTCAGGCTGTATCGATGCACTGACAATGGCGACCATCATGCAGTTTGACTGCAAGAACAGCCAGGTAAAAGCATGGATGGAAGCCGCCGAGTTCCCTGCCTGTGAAGATCAGACCACCATCCTGGCGGAACTGATGAAGTTCTATCTGGCCTGTGGTAATGGTTTCCTGATCAAGATGAGGAACGCCCAAGGCCAGTGGATGGGATTGGAGAGGATGCTGCCATCTGAAGTGCAGATCGTGGAGAACTATGACGAGTTCGGCTTCTTCAAGCCGAACTACATCCAAGTCAAAAATAACCAGAAGAAAGACTTTGCCTACGAGGACATCATCCACGTTAAGAAGTCCACCCATAGATCAAATGCCTGGGGCCTGGCTTGCTTGCCCATCGCCATCAACATCGAGATCTTGGGCGAGATCAAGACCTTCGACTACAACAACTTCAAGAACGGCCTGATGATCGACTACTTCGTGATCGTGGAAGGCGGTACGCTCAGAGACGGAACAGTCACCGATGAGCAGGGTAATGAAGTGCTGACCGATGCCTATACCGAAATCGAGAAGGCACTTACAGAGGTCAAAGGCAATGCCAAGAGCCACTCTACAGTCCTGATCGAGAGTGAAAGCCGGGACGTGAAGATACGTCTTGAACCCCTCCGTCAGCAAGACCGGGAAGGGGGCTTCTTAGGGCTCAAGAAAGACCTCAGGGAAGGTATCCTCGCCTATCACAGGGTACCCGCCAGGATCGTCTCACAACTCATTCCTGGGCAGCTTGGTGGCGATAACAGCAGCGATATGCGGATGTTTTACCAGTTCGTGGTCAGACCGCTGCAGAATCGCCTCGCCTTAGCCCTGGCAAACGAGTTTAACTTCGACTTCGACTGGAACGTAAAGCCGGAGGATTTCAACTTCGGAGATCTGACCGAGGTGCTGCAGACTGCTGATGAACAGCTCTTCATGCAGAACAGAAACTTTGGGTCTTAAACTATGTACAACTACATAACTGACAATCAACAACAAGGAGGTAGCGTGAATCGTAAACGCACCATTCTCAAGGGAGAGCTTCGCAACGTGGAAGTCGAGCTTGTCTCGCTTCTATTCGATGAGATGACTCCCGCCAATCAGAAGGGCTTTGTGGTCAAGAATGCTTCCGGTAGAAGCTTCGAACACAAGATCAACTCGACCAAGTTCAAGAGTGAAACGAGTGGCACTCAGGGACGGCTTTACGTCACTCTAATGGAACCCAATATCCACGATTCCCAAGGTGACTATTACACCCGGGAAGAGATTCAGAAGTCCTGCGATCACTTCGCCAAGCATGGCCTTGTGGGCAAGTGCGATGTGAATCACAACATGCAACCCGTACCGGAGTTTACCGTAGTCGAGAACTACATCCTCAAGACCAGTGACAGAGAGCATTTTCCCGATGCTAAAGTTGGCTCTTGGGTGCAAGTCCTCAAGTGTGAAGATCTCAACTCTGATCTCTGGCAGAAGGTTGAGAAAGGTGAGTTCAATGGTGTCTCGATCTACGGACGAGCTGATGACTACCGCAACGCGGAAGCCAGCCTTACCGAGATCAAGAACGAGCTCAATTCGCTTCGCAAGGTAGCGGAGCATAACAACAACTCCGAGCTGCAGAAAGGCATTACCGCCATCACTGAAAAGATCAATGAACTGGAGAAGGGTAATCCGAATCTTCAGCTGGGCGATGCCATCCACAGCATCGAGAAGAGCCTCAAAGACCTTTCCGTCACCATGAGTAGAGCCATCTCGAAATCGATTCCCGGAGAACCTGATGCTAACCAGTCCAATGTGGACAAAGAGGTTACCATCGACGGCAACAAGATCATGGTCAAGGCTGCTCATCGTGAGATCTACAAAGGCATCTCCGACGTGGACTCCGGCAAGGCCATGAACATCCTCTCGGCCAATACTACCAGCCTCTTCATCGATGAAGTGATCGGCAGCCAACCGGGTGATACCCTCTCCGATATCTCGGTTTTGCCCCTGCTGAAAGACGAGAAGATCGACGTCGGCCTGATCGATGATCTGGTCTTCAAGAACTCCCTGGATGGCGCTCTGACGGCTCAGAACGTCTCGACTGCCGATCTCTCCGTCCCTACCGGGATACTCAATGCCGAGTTCACCTTGGGACGTGATGTGGTCGAGTTCTACAAGGACAAGTACGGTGAAGATGCCTTTGGAGCCTATGTGGAGAACCACATCGCCAAGAAGACCGAGAAAGCTATTCGCTTGCTTCTCTTCAAAGGTGATAGAGCCTCTGCCACTGCCAAGATCAAGGCTCTGGATGGTGTGGTCAAACTGGCTACCACCGCCACTGATGTCACCAACCTCTCCAAGACCACCTACACCGACTGGGCGAAGCGCTTTGAAGCCGCTCTGCTGGCTTTCTCCGATGAGATGCTGGAAGAGCAGGAGAACTTCAAGTTCTACGTGGCTCACAAGGATCTGATCCGCATCCGGGCCGAACTCGCCAAGCGTGAGACCGGAGCCGGAGATCGTCTGCTGTTAGAAGGCGGCAACGTATCCTTTGCGGGTATCCCGGTCAAGCCCCGTCTCATGGATGCCGATTACATCATCGGCGGTCTACCCAAGTTCATCATCGTCGGCTATCGCACTGATGCCGAACTCAAAGTAGAACACCACGGAAGCGATTGGAAGTACCACTGGTACATCCGTATCCGGCCCGGCATCACCTATATTTCGGGCTTCGTGAAAGTGTTCAAACTCACCACCTAAGCAACAACCAGATAAAGCAGTATCTATGGACTTCATCATCGCCAATCACGAGTTTATCCTGGGCCTGATCTCGGCTCTGGTAGTCTGGATCATATCCCGCACTACCGGCAAACTGATCGACAAGGCCAAGGTTAACTCGGCTCTGGCCATCATCCTGGACATCATCCAGGATATCAAGATCAACCCTGCCACCAAGGACCTGGACGACTATGCCAAGAAGCAACTGGCGGTGGAGCGGGCTACCAAGTCCCTCCCGGCCAAGCAGACCAATGTCATCCTCAAGGTATTTGGCACCATCGGAGGAGCCATCGAATACGTGTTCCACAACCGCAAATGGCTCTTTAGTATCGGCAAGGCGATCAAAGGGGTGTTCTGATGCCCAATCCCATCTCACAGCCCACTTATCCCTCCAATATGACCGAAGCTGATCTGGCTTTCAATCAGCTGATGGACGTGCTGATTGCCGATCTCGTCTATTTCGGGATCGGCACCTATGATGCCACTTCCATCGGGACATTGTATGCCAGTCAGGCTTCGGTTAAAACGGAGCTTACCACTAACTTCGACCTGCTTGGTGAACTGGCCGAGAAACCCGGTAAGACGGACTCTAAGCTGTCCAAGCTCAAGACCCGCAACTATACCATCCCCGGCAAGCGCACCAGTACGGTCGAACTCAACATCTCCGGACTATCCACCAAGCAGAAGAACTTCCTGGAAAGCACCCTGTTCATGAGCAAGGATACCACCATCGTAGTGGCTTCCAAGGAACTGGATCGGGTGGTGATCTTCACCGGGCTACGCTGGACAGTTGACTGGTCGGGAGAGGCTGATGGTCTCTTCAACGTAGTCATCTCCACCGAGTTCTCTGGAGTGACCTCCAACAAGATATTCCTGCTCAAGGATATCCCTCCGGGAGTATAAGATCACTGCTCTTCGCAACTACACTCGAAAACAAGGAACTGCTATGGACTGCCAGTGCAAACCTGAGATCAAAGAGAAAATCGATTCGGTTCAC
>JAQUJJ010000298.1 GCA_028681035.1 Candidatus Cloacimonadota bacterium | reverse complement strand
GAACTGGTCTTTCACATAAGATTGGTCTAGTTCATGAAGGTGGCACAACAACTGACTGGATGGAGCAAGAGCGTGAACGTGGTATCACGATTACTTCTGCTGCCGTTACTGCTTTTTGGAAAAACCACAAAATTAACATTATCGATACCCCAGGACACATTGACTTCACAGCTGAAGTTGAACGTTCACTACGTGTTCTTGACGGTGCTGTAACTGTTTTTGACGGTAAGATGGGTGTTGAAGCTCAATCTGAAACTGTATGGCGCCAAGCTAACAAATATCACGTTCCACGTATTTGTTTCATCAATAAGATTAACCAAACTGGTGGCGATTTTTACAAATCACTTGATTCGATTCATACTCGTTTAACAAAAAACGCTTTACCTATTCACTTGCCAATCGGTTTTGAAAAAGAAATTAACGGTATTATCGATCTAATTGACATGAAATCATATACCTATGCAGATTATACTGATCATCAATTAGTTATTGGCGAAATTCCAGCTGATATGTTGGAAAAGTCTAAAAACGCACGCCGTTTGTTAGTTGAAGCTGCGGTTGAAGCTGATGATGTGTTATTCGAACGATTCCTTGATAAGGGCGAAGATTCTATCACCATTCCTGAACTAAAAGCTGCATTACGTAAGCGAGTTTTGGCTGGTGACTTCTACCTAGTTACTGGTGGCGATGGCCGTGGCGTTATCGTTGAAAAAGTCCTTGACCTTGTTGTTGATTACTTGCCATCTCCAGAAGATGTTGATGCAATCTGGGGCCATAATCCAAAAACTGGTGACGAAATTGAACGTAAACCTCTTGAAACTGAACCATTGGCTGCCTTGGCATTCAAGATTGCAACTGACCCATTTGTTGGTAAGTTAATCTTTGTTCGTGTTTATAGCGGTAAGATGGAAGCCGGTTCATATGTCCTTAACACCACAACTGGTGAAAAAGAGCGTATTGGACGAATTGTTCGTATGCATGCTGATAAGCGTGAAGATATTGAATCAATTGGCGCTGGTGACATCGCTGCCGTAGTAGGCCTTAAGGGTACATTTACTGGTATGACACTATCTGATATTGCTCATCCAATTACACTTGAATCAATCACTTTCCCAGATCCTCCAGTTTCAATTGCGGTTGAACCAAAAACTAAAGCCGACCAAGAAAAAATGGGTATTGCCTTGCAGCGTCTAGCTGAAGAAGATCCAACTTTCCGTGTTCGTACTGATGAAGAAACTGGTCAAACTATTATGTCAGGAATGGGTGAATTACACCTTGATATCTTGATTGATCGTATGCGCCGCGAATTTAAGGTTGAAGCTAATATTGGTGAACCACAAGTTGCTTTCCGTGAATCTATCAAAGGCACATCTGATGTCCAAGGTAAGCACATCAAGCAATCTGGTGGTCGTGGTCAGTATGGTGATGTTTGGATTAAATTTGAACCAAATGAAGTTGGTAAAGGCTTTGAATTCATTGATGCGATTAAAGGTGGTGTTGTGCCTCAAGAATATCGTAAACCAGTCGAAGCAGGTGTTCGTGAAACCCTTGATGGTGGTGTTATTGCCGGCTATCCAGTAGTTGATGTAAAAGCAACTCTATATGATGGTAGCTATCACGATGTCGACTCAAGTGAATTAGCCTTTAAGTTGGCTGGTAGCTTGGCTGCTCGTGAAGGTATTAAAAAGGCTAAACCAATCCTACTTGAGCCAGTTATGCGTGTTGAAGTTACAACCCCTGAAGAATTCATGGGTGATGTAATCGGCGACTTAAACGCACGACGTGGTCGAATTGAAGCTATGGAAGATTTAAGCGCAGCTGCTAAACTTATCCGCGCTTTCGTTCCACTATCAAATATGTTTGGCTACACAGGTGATCTACGCTCAATGAGCCAAGGTCGTGCAGCTAGTACAATGGAACTTGCTCAATATGAGGAAGTACCACCAAATGTTGCTCAAGAAATTGTTGAGAAACGTTCAAGTAAATAGGTAAAAGGCACTTTACCTCGCGCGCTATATTCTGTATAATGCTAGGTATACGTTGTGAGGTAATATTGCTTCTCATGCGAAAAAAATAATTAATTCGCTTAACCGCGAAGGAGAAATAACCAAATGGCAGAGTTTGATCGAACCAAGCCCCACGTTAACGTCGGCACAATGGGTCACGTTGACCACGGTAAAACAACATTAACAGCAGCAATTACATCAGTTCTTGCTAAAAGATTGCCAAGTGCAGTTAACAAAGCTGTTTCTTACGCACAAATTGACAACGCTCCAGAAGAGCGTGCACGTGGTATTACTATTGCTTCATCTCACCAAGAGTATGAATCAGCAATGCGTCACTACGCACACGTCGACATGCCAGGACACGCTGACTATGTTAAAAACATGATCACTGGTGCTGCACAAATCGATGGTGCTATCCTTGTAGTTGCTGCAAACGATGGTCCATTACCACAAACACGTGAACACGTTCTATTAGCTCACCAAGTTGGTGTTCCAAAGATTCTTGTTTTCCTAAACAAGATGGACCTAGCTGATCCTGAACTAGTTGAACTAGTTGAAATGGATATTCGTGAACTTCTAGCTAAAAACGGATTTGACGAAAACTGTCCAATTATCAAGGGTTCTGCTACAAAGGCCCTCGAAGGTGACAAAGAATCAGAAGATGCAATCATGGAATTGGTTGAAGCTCTTGACAGCTACATCCCACAACCAGTACGTGAACTAGACAAACCTTTCTTGATGCCAATCGAAGACGTCTTCTCAATCAAAGGCCGTGGTACAGTTGCTACTGGTCGTATCGAGCAAGGTGTTATCAAGATTAACGATCCAGTTGAAATTGTTGGTCTACATCCAACACAGACTTCAGTTGTTACTGGTATCGAAGCTTTCAAGAAGAGCCTAAACCAAGGACAAGCTGGCGACAACGCTGGTCTATTGCTCCGTGGTATTGAGCGCGAACAAATCGAACGCGGTCAAGTTATTGTTAAACCAGGTAGCTTAACTCCACACACAGAGTTTGAATCAGAAGTATATATCCTCAAGAAAGAGGAAGGTGGTCGTCACACACCATTTAGCAAGGGTTACAAACCTCAGTTCTACTTCCGAACAACTGACGTTACTGGTGAAGTTGAACTTCCAGCTGACAAAGAATTAGTTATCCCTGGCGACACATTAACCTTCAAGGTTAAGTTGCTTGCTCCAATCGCTATGGAAAAGGGTCTTACCTTTGCTATTCGCGAAGGTGGCAAGACTGTTGGTGCCGGCGTTGTAACTACAATTGTTAAATAATTAGACTTCTAATTAC
>JAQUJJ010000096.1:7934-13929 GCA_028681035.1 Candidatus Cloacimonadota bacterium | reverse complement strand
ATAGCGCGAGCAATCGCCACACGCTGCTGTTGTCCACCTGAAAGTTGATTGGGGCAATGCTTGGCACGGTCTGCAATCCCCACGGCAGTTAAAGCATGCATCGCTTTCTCATGGCGTTGGTGCAAAGAGCATTTCTTGCAGTATAACAATGGCAGTTCCACGTTTTCCAGTGCGGTGGTACGAGGCAACAGATAAAAGCTCTGAAACACATAGCCAATCTTTTGATTGCGTATCTGAGATAAATCCGCCTCACTCATTTCGTGAACGGCAATATCATCCAGGATATAAGTGCCCGAAGTGGGTTTATCCAAGCAGCCAAGCAGATTCATAAAGGTAGTCTTACCGCTTCCGCTTGCCCCCATAATAGCAATAAACTCGCCTGTATTGATGCTAAGATTTATCCCTCGCAAGGCATGAACATGGATTTCTCCCATGATGTAGGTTTTCACCATGTCCTCGGTGGTTAAAAGACGTTGAGTTTTAGTATCTTCCCCGTAGGGGCGGTCTCCGAACCGTCCACGTTGGCGTTGAATATCTTCCATCTTAGAATCTACGTCCCATTCCGGGACCTGTAGGTGAATTCGCATTTGCAGCTTGCTTAGGATCTTTGTAGCTAACCCCCACAACAAGGTTTGAATTGGCTGTAATACCTTCTATTACTTCCACGTTAGCTCCGTCTGAAATGCCTATCTTCACAGGAACAGGCTTGGGGGTTTTGCCTTCCAACACCCAAACTATAGCGGTGCGTACCTTTCGGCTTCCGCCACCTCCGGTGCCTGCAAACGATGCTCCACCCTGGCTGTTTCCGCCACGCATGGCAGCATATTTGGTTTTTATGCTATCGGGCATCGCACCACTTCCTGGTTTGGGAGCTTTGCCATTATCAACCGCTGCTGTTTTAGGTGTGGCGGCTGGTGTGCCCTTCATATCGGTAGCAGCTTTCTCGGCGGCGGCTTTCATCGCATTGCGTCCCGCATTCAGCAGCTCTTCATCCCACTTCAGCCCAAACAGTTCCCAGATTTCCTTGCTGGGCTTGAATCGGGTGGCAGCCTCAGGAATGCGTAGCACGTTTTCCTTTGCTTGCACTACAATCGTCACGTTCGTAGTCATCCCCGGAAGCAGCTTTCTATCGGGATTGGCAGCGTCTATAATCACGCTGTAAGACACCACATTAGATTCTGTGCTGGGGTTTAATCTGATTTGGTTCACCGAACCCTCAAAACGGTTATTAGGATACGCATCCACGCTAAACTCCACCGGTAACCCAAGCTTTATCTTACCGATATCCGCTTCATCCACGTTGGCGGTAATCTGCATCTGGTCCAGATTATTGGCAATCATAAATAGCGTTGGCGAGCTCATGCTAGCTGCCACAGTCTGCCCTTCATCCACATCTCTGGATACTATTATCCCATCGATAGGACTGGTGATAGAGGCATTATTTAAGTTCTTCTGCGCTCTTTGTAGGTTTAGCTTGGCATTGGCTACATTTTGTTTAGCTGTTTCATAAGTGAACTGCGCCTTTTTCATGTCGTATTCAGGAGTCATGTGTTTGGTGTAAAGCTCTTTTTGCAGGTCATAATCCAGCTTAGCTTGCTGCATGGCGGTATTTGTTTTGGCGAGATCGCCTTTGCTGGCATCAAGGTTGGTTTGAAGTATTTCCGTATCCAGCCTAGCTAACAATTCGCCTTTTTTAACCCGGTCGTTAAAGTCTTTATAAAGCTTCTCAATTTTCCCGCTTACTTCGGTTCCCACGTTTACTAAAATATAAGGATTCAGCGAGCCGGTGGCGGTTACAACCTCGCGGATAGAGCCTTCAGAAGGCTTATCCATGCGCCATTCCGGTTGTTTTTTAAGCTTGCGATAGTGTCCCCATAGTAGCAAGGCTGCCACTAAGACAGCAATAATAACGATGTATTTTATGTACTTTTTCATGTTCTATGTTTTACCATTTCCCTAAAATCTGTTTTGAGAGTAGCTGATTAACAGCCTCTTGTTTTTGGATTATCTGATAGCGATTTGCATAATAAGCTATATCAGCATCAATGTAATCTGTACGGGTTTTATCTAGTTCCAGAAGCTGAATTAAGCCCAAACGATAGCGTTCTTCCGCTTGTTTGATTTGTTCTCTGGATTGCAACAGTCTCTCGCTGTAAAGCTCATCCAAGCGCACTAAATACTGTAATTCCTGGCTGATATTGTCGTAATCCCGTTTCAACTGGTCTGCTTTATCATCGTAGGCTAATTGAGCAAGCTGTTTGGATATCTTGGTGCGGGTAGCCGATTCCCCGTTTCGGAAGTAGTTCCAGAGCGAATAGGAAAGGGAGAGATTAACTCCATGACTGGTAGTGTAGGTATCGAAATCTAAATCTGCGCCACCTACCCTGCGGGAGAAGTTATAGCCCAAGGAAACCTGCGGGAATTTATCCAAAAAGCTTTGTTTAACGCTTAGGTCGTTACGTTTCATATCCTGTTTCAGCAGGGTTAGTTCACCTACCGTATCAGTGCTAAACTCAGGCAATTCCTTATCAATGGCAACATCCACATCTGCCAGATCGAAACCTTCATCTGGCACCTGCACCAGCGCAAAGAGGCTGCTGCGTGCTGATGAGATAGTGTTTTCAAGCTGAATGATACTAATGCGGCTGTTCATCACCGCTATCTCGCTTTGCTTCACATCGAAGGGAGTGGTTTTGCCAAGCTGGAGCAGCACTTTGTTTTGCTCCCAAACTCTGGTTTGAATCGCCAGGTTTTCTTGCAACGCACTAAGGCGTTTACTAGCTGCCAGTGCGTTCATATAAGCGTTAAACACGGCAAACACATAGCTGCGGTTGTTTTCGGTCAGCCGTATTTGTGCGCTGATGTTATCCAGGCTGGCATAGCGATAGTTGAAATAGGCAGCGTCGTTCAAGCTGATAGTTTTAGACAAAGCAAAACCTGCCGAAGAGCTAAGATCATTACCCGGAAGAATAGGATCAAAGTCCTTATTCACGTTAGCACATACCGCTGCTTCAGGAAGCAGGTTCCATTTAGCGGATTTAAGGCTACTGGCTGATGAACTGGCACTTAGTTCATTCTTCTGAATTGTATAGCTGTTCTTAAGCCCCAACTGAATCATCTGATCCAAGTTGTATTCCCCGGCTGCTAAAAACACCGGAAGTAACAAGATAAGGAAGGTTAAGCGTTTCATGTTGCCTCTTATAGTAATAATTTGTGTTAAACATAAAAATCATGTGGCTCTGCCAACAGCATGCTCATATTAGTACATACTATAATAACCCTGTTTTCCTGCAAGGTTTTTTTAAGGACAACGCCATGAAGCACAAGAAGAAACTATGTTGAGTAAATATAGGTAACCTATCAGAAGCTTAAATTAGCCCGTAGCAAAACAGTACATACCACAGAAAGCATATACCACAAACAGAACACGTGTTCTGCTATTGATGCCCCATACCCATCGCTACTACAATAAAGCTAGTAATAGCATTTTCAGCCCTTCAGATACCGCAATTTTGATTAGCTTTGTAGCAAGTGCTGCGAGAAGTTTCTTTGTGTTAGCCTTGGTGATGTGTTTCTCTGCCAACGCCATGGATTCAAATGCATGCTTGTTCAAGATGAATTTCTCTTTAGCTTCTTTATCATTCATCTTACCGCTTAGCATCATTTCATCAATCCACTCCATTCTTTCCATGAAGTGAATAGTATTCTTGCGTACAAGTTCAATGCTCTCTTTGCTGGAGCTTGAAACAAATCCACTTAAGCCCTTGGCGATTTCCTGCTTTGCTGCCTCAAAAGCTTGTTTATCCATACTTCGGCTCCTATTTCTTATCTAAGAATACTTGCAGATTCACATTGGTTTGCTTAAGGTAGCTGGCAAAGAAAAGGTAATGCTTTTCGGGAACAGTAGCTACTCCTTCCTTATATTCACCAAACATCATCTCAATATCGGCTATCTCATTGTCTATTATCTTGAGTACATCCTTATTGAAACTCTTCTGTTTATTCATCTCATCACGGATGGTGATAAGAGCCTGCTGCTGCTTGAATATCTCATCCATTTCGCCAGACTTATAAGCGTGTTCTTCTTGGTTCTGGCTCTCACAGTATCCTAACATTGAGCCATTAACAGCTACGACCTTAGAAATTAAGAGTGTGCTATAATTAGATGTCCTAAATAGTGAACAGGACATCAGGCAAAAAACAATACTGAAAACCACTAACAACTTGAATGATACGCTCGATGTCAACATTATAAACTCCTTAAGGTAAATGATGATAGTACAGTTTGGGGCTACTTATCATTTATGGTTTCTTAACTATGTTATAGCAACCAATGTTGCCACATATCTCAGATGCTTTACTTAAGTATAAATTAACGTTATTTTTGAAATCGCACCACTTAACTGACCTTATAAATGAGGATTCTCCTGTATAAACCTTACCGCCTGCCGAAAGATTACAATCGTACGTTGTAGGTGATTTCTCATTAAACATATTACTACATATAATCGAAAAAAGGGTGTTTGTCTTGAGAGTTCTACACTGATCAGTACAACACTGGTTGTCGACAATATAGTATTGATAGCTATTATTATTGTCAGGTAAAACAATAGCAAGTATGGCATTTGTTAGGCTTGTTCTACCATTACGGGTATGTTCTTTAAGTGAGTAAGATATTTCCCATGGAATCCATTGATCCTCTTCATTTTTATAAGTGTCCTTCATGTTTGGGGATATAAACACAAGTGTTATGCTACTATCATGTATTTTATCTCTTAACTTAGATTCTATCGTCGAATCTTTGAAATCACTTAAATCTTGTCCATCTAACTCACCTTTGTTGATATGATCATCTTCAGTAAGCATTTCTTGTAATTCTGACACATAATCCCTAACTTTGGTTACACTCCAGAACCCAACTCGATCTAGAGGATATACGCCTGTATCCCCATATTTGTATGTAATAAATATCTTTCTTCCCATGCACACCTCTGTTTTACATATATAGCTTGAATACTTGAGTTCCAAATTTCGTGACCATGACGCAAAGTAAAGTTAACACCATAATGCCATAGAATACTCTTAATGTTTTAGAAATCATAACTTTCCACATGGAATCAACTTCATCTTTAAATCTAAGTGGATTAAGATCATACAGCTTATCGGTATTACCCTTTGGTCTGGCTTCTATTATCCACTCATATAGCTTTCTATACATCTTCTCAGTTCTTAAAAAGAAAGCATCAAGATACCAGAAAGCAATTATTGGCACCAAAAGGAGAGTACAAAGTATGTATAGATTTACATTGTCCTTCATTAATGCCATAACCACAGCGACTAGTGAGATTGTCCACCCCTTTAGTAAAAAGGAATTGTTCGCCATTCGTGTAATGCAAGCTTGTATTAGATCAATTTCTTTATGCAAATTATCCTTGTCCATGTCATCCTCATTTATTAACTATAGATTTTAGCCATTCACCGGTTGTTTTACCTGGAACGTACAACGATAATCCACTTAAAGTCTTATCCTGTTTTCCTGTCCCCTCATCAATACGTCTATACAATTGTAAATACTCATTACCATAAGTACCTATCCCATCAATTGTGGGTATGATGAGCACCGGTTTATCCTTTGCATCAGCATAGCCTATCTCCCATGGGCACCAGCGAGATCCCTTAGAGTTGGCGGTAGCCAAAAAAAGAAAGTAATCTGCTGCTGCTATTCTTTCTTGTATTTTCTGAGCTGTTACTTTATTTGTCGTTTCTGGCATATCTTTATCTTGCCAATCTACATACAATTCAATCTCTTCTGCAGCAAATCGTGCAATAAGACCTTTTACTAAATCGACATCGTGATGACTGTGACACAGAAAAGCTGTGGAAAAAGCTGTAAAAGCAGCTAACCTTGTTCCTTCTGCCTTATAAACTATACTTTCATTTAAATCAGTATATTGTCTGGCACATTTTATTAAGTTATTTTGGCTTATCGGCATGT